>DAORHS010000201.1:0-7572 GCA_035438165.1 Prosthecobacter sp. | reverse complement strand
CGATCTCGATTCGTGCATGAGCCTGCATGCGGGCGATGCCGAGGCAGCAGCATCGGCCGATGCTCAGATTGGCCGCGTTCCCGTGCACCGTGAGCCGCGCCAGCACGCTGGAGGGCGGGATCTGTGCTCCGCGGAGCCGAAGACGCATAGACTGCAGGCAGTAGCCGATCAGGCCCGGCAGAGTCCACACGCGTTTGAGCCAGGTCTTCAACCATTCGCGGCTGAACAGTTTCGGCTTCAGCCGGTGGCGGTAGAGAAAGGTGATCATCCGTTTTTTAAACCACGATCTGGGTCGGGCCGGAGGGCCGTCAGCATTTGAGTTCGCTCACGCGCGCCGATGGATCGGCCTGCGCGGATTCTTCCTTGGGCTGCCAGCCCAAACACTGGCGGATGGCGGCGAGGCGCCCGGAGAATGTGGCGGCGAAGCGTTGCAGCGGGCGGGTTTTCGGACGCAGCAGGTCGCCCGCACGTGCGAGACCGGGACACACATGGCTGCCGATGCACGTCTGCCACAGCAGCATGGTCCAGCGCGTCAGACCACGTCCGTGCTTCAGCACCACGAAGGTTTCGTTGTAGGCGATGTCGCTGGTGCCGGTGAAATGAAAAACTCCGCGATGAATGGAGTCGTCATCATGACGCGGCGCGACGTTGTGAACCACACCCACGCCGGGATCGAAGACCATGCGCTGCTGTTCCGCACGGGCCTGCAGACCCAGCGCCAGCTCCCAGTTCACCTGCGCGCCCCTGCCGCGGAGTCCGCGTTCAAATCCGCAGGAGCGCAGAAAGTCGCCGTTGAACAGACAGTTCGAGCCACGCAGCACCTGCACGAGGCGCGCTGAGCCGCCGCCGCGATGATGACCGCCGGTGATGCGGCCAAACCAGTGAATCTGTCCCACATCTTCCACCAGCGGTTCGCTGCGGCGCATCTCCGGGTAGTCCATCAGCAGATCTCTGCCGCCCGCGGCCACGACGTTCGTCCGTGAACGCAGATGACCGAGCATGGTGCCGAGCCAGTGTGGCGGAATCTCCACGTCATCGTCGAGCAGGGCGATCCAGGTGCCACGGCTTTCGGCGAGGCATGAATTCATCGAGCCCACGACTCCGACGCCCCGCGCCTCCACCGCCCGCACCGGGAGGGTGGCTTCAAACTCACGCAGCAGATCGCGGCTGAGTTCGTCATCGGCCCGGATGCCTACAAGGATCTGATCGGCGGCCTGGTCCTGCCTGCTCAGCGCTTCCAGACAGCGGCGCAGGTGCTCCGGCCTTTTGAGCGTGGGAATGATGACGTCGATGGTTTCGTGCTGCGCGTTCATGCGCGATGTTTGGGCCGGTGAATGAGATGCCATCACGGAACAAAGGATGGTGGTGAGCTTCCTGGTCACCTGCTCCAGATCAAAGTGTGCCTCCGCCAGTGCTCGTGATGGGAGAGAGGACTCGGATTTCGTCCGCACCATGTGCTGGAAGGCCGCGACAAGCGTCTCCGGCCGGTCGTCCGCCAGATGAACATCACGCGAGCACAGGAAGTCCGCATTTCCATTCGTGCGTCCGACGATGACCGGCAGCCCGCAGGCCTGGGCCTCGGCCACCGAAGAGCCAAAGTTCTCTTCGTCGCTGGGCTGCACGAGAACATCGTGCTGATGCAGCAGCGCCGGCACCTGCTCACGTGGCAGGTGTTTGATCCAGCGCAGCCGGTCCGGGAAGGGAAACGACTCAATCCATTTTTCGTAGCCCGGAATGAAACCTGTTCCACCCACGATCGTGGCGCGAATTCGCATCCCCTGACGAATGGCACATTCGAGGCCGTGGAGATACAGATCGAGCCGCTTGCGAGGAATGATCCGTCCGAGCCAGAGCACGCGGAGTTCGTCGCTGACCGGGACCGCTTCTGCGGCTGGACGAAACATGTTCAAGTCGATCGGATAGGGCAGTGCCGAAGTTTGAGAAGCGGGCACCCCATAAAGTTCCTGCAACGTCTGTTGTGACTGTGTGCTGCCCACAATGATGTGATCTGAGTGGCGCAAGGGCGGCAGTCCCAGCGCGGAGAGCCGCAGCTTCGCGAGCGCGAGCCACTTCATTGCCGCTCCCCGGCCTGCCAGCCGCCGAATTTCGTCGAAGCGTGACACGATCGAGCGTGCATCGGTTCCGGGTGGTCCCTGGGCGAAGCTGATCATCGGCAGTCCTTGCACACGGCCGGGAACATAATCGCCGAGCCAGAGGGCCAGGTCGTAGCGGCGTGTCTGGTGCTCGCGCCGGATTTGTTTCAGCAGCAGCCGCGTGTAGGAGGCGCAGTCCCAGCGGCAGGCCAGAAAACCCAGCACAGGAACGTGCTGTACTCTGGCACGGAACCGGTCCGGGCCCACGTTGTCGGTGGAGATGAAGCGAAACCGCTCGTGCTCACCCACGCAGGGCCGCGGATCGACGAACGTGGGCTTCGAGAAGAAGTCCACCTCATGCCCCGCTTCGAGCAGGGAGCGCAGCAGCAGTGCATTGGCGGATGCCACACTGCCTTCCTGCGCCGAGACGTATCCGCTGACGGCGATTCTCATGCGGGCACTGCCGAGGTAAGGGATTCGAGGTTCCAGGAATCAGCGACGGGGTTCTTTTTCAACCAGCGATCATAGATCGCATGATCAAACGATGAGGGAGTGAAGACTTCGAGGCCGCTGCCGGGAAAGAAGGTCATCTCGCCAAAATAGACGGCGTCCTTCATCTGATAGAGGTCCACGCGCACGAAATCGTGGGCAGCAGAGAGCCGCTTCGCGATCTCGATCATCGTCGTCAGATCACGCGGCGCATCGGCGACGGGCTGGTAGTGGTCATGAGCCAGGGTGACAGGCAGGCTGCGCCAGTCGGGCGAGTAAAGGCGGCGCAGGTGCTCGATGTAGCGACCGGAATCGTGCTGGATGAAGGCCACCTGGCCGCGGAAACAAAAGAACTTGTAGTCCTCCGGCACGAGATGGTCGCAGGGCAGAAATTCCTCCGCGATGATGCCCGGCTGAAGATGGCGGTAGCTCGGCTCGCGTGAGCCTTGGAAGTAATCCATCGTCATCCATGTCCGCAGCGACTGCTTCTCTTCGTCAGTGAGGCGGCGGGGGGATTGAACGAGGATCGTCATGCCGGAGCCGTGCGTGCCCTTGATCACGCAACGAGGCACGACGCCATCGAAGAACGCGTCATCCGCCCGGGTGGCGTAGTGCAGTGTCTGCGCCACGCGGCACTCCACGGCGGCTCCTTGCATCGTTTCGGCCGCGAACTGCTTGGCCAGATGCTTGTCCACCCAGGGCGCGAAGGATGTCGAGCGCGGCAGCGTCACCTTGCGCATGAAAAGCCATTCGTTCAGCGTGCGCGGATGGCGCAGGCTGGGCCAGAAGCCGTAGGCGCGCTTGAACACGCGGAAGGACAGCAGGTAGCTGGCCCAGGCCCTGTCAGGCAGGACTTTCGCGAGTGTTTTGCCGATGCCTCCATTGGAGAAGAAGCGGAAGAGCGGGCTGGTGATCATGGTCGTTGGGTTGGATTGGGTTGGGAGATGATTTCGGACGCTTATGCCTGCGGCGCCGCGGGCGCGGTCTTCCAGTAAACCTTGGCATCGCTTTCCGGGCGGATGGTCTGGAGCAGCCGGTGCAGGAGTCCGGCCCAGAGACAGCCGTGACGGGAGAGAACACGCATGCGCTCGAACTTGCCCTCGGTGTATTGATGCAGCACGTCCACGGGAGCTCCGTCGGAGCGGAACGCCACGCCGCGCAGCATGGAGAAGCGCGGTTCATGGGTGGCCGGCTGTTTCAGGCGGGTGCGCATCCATGTGGCGCGTGCATGGAAGATGCGGCCGTCGGTGACACCGAGGAACCGGGTGCGGGAGGCAAACGCCGGCTCCCGCAGGGCGATGTTCATGGCGACCTGATCACCGTTGAAGCCGGGGGCCGTGGATGAGAGTTGCCAAATGCGGGCGCTGAGGGCGGTGAGGGCGGCGGCGGTGCCGACGATGACGCCGGAGCAGTACACCTCCGCCTCACGCATGGCGGATTCATGATCTGGAAAGACTTTCTTGAGCGTTTTGAGATTCCATTCTGAATCACAGTAGCGCCAGCCTTCCGAACTGACGGCGATGTCGTGTCCGGCGGCGGGATCGAGGAGCGCGGAGAGAGATTCGGGCGATGTCTGAAACACCACGTCGCGCACATCCGTGGCCACCACGAGTGTTTCGGGCTTCAGACCGGCGAGCAGGACGGCGAAGTCTTTGAAACGCCCGCGATTCACCGAGATCTCCATCGTGGTGCGGTGGATCTCCACTCCGAGCGCCTGCATTTTTTGGATGACCGAGTCGCCGATGTCCTCGTAGGCGACGAGCATGACGCGGCCTGTGAAACCGGTGCCGCGCAACGAGCGGATCCAGGGGGCGACGACGGGCCACTCGTGATGATTGATGGCTCCTACAACAACTGTGTCAGCAGCGGGCATATTCGATGAGGGATGAGGGTTGATGGAAGTCTTCGGTCTGGGGAGAGGTGGCGGTGCGAAAGGGCGGGAAGTGCTTCTTCAGATGCTGCCAGCGACGGATCGTGCGCAGTTTCAGCGGACGGCGGGCCTGCCAGAGCCGGGGCAGGTCATTCACCAGATCGGTCAGCGCCTGTTTGAACAGCGGAGGCCAGTTGCCGCCGGTCCAGTCGCCGGCCAGACGCAGGTAACGCGCGCCTTGCAGCAACCGCGGAACGAATGTCATCGCGAGCAGCCAGAGCGGTTCGTGCAGCACGGCCTGATACCAGATGTTGCGCGTGTTGAGCATCGCCCTCTGGCGGCTGTTCCGTGCGTTGGGGCTGGGATTGTGGCAGATGCAGCGCTCCGGGAGATAAAGCACGGCGAATCCGGCGTCCCACTGGCGTTTGCAGAATTCGTTTTCCTCATGAGCCATCTGTAGCAGCTCCTGAAAGCCGCCGATCTGATGATACACGTCGGCCCGGACCATCGCGGCACAGGTCATGAAGCCGCAGGTGTAGCATTCGCGTTCCACCGGTGCCGGCTGTGCAAAGGGGGCGAGTTCGCCGGCCTCCGTGGACTGCGGGTAGGCGATGGAGCCGATCGTGGAATCACTCCGCAGGATGCGCAGACCTTTTTCGATCCCGTGGCGATTGAGCACCAGCGAATCGTCATCGAGAAAGAGGTAAACGGAGCCCGTGGCCTGCGCGGCGAGGCGGTTGCGCCCGGTGGTGGGAAACACCTGCGTTTCAGACGAGATGATGTGCAGCCGGTTGCGCACGCTGGAGGGGACCGACTCAAAGCAGTTGTCCCGCCAGGCATGTTTCGGGGCGTTTTTGAGCAGCAGCACTTCGTGCAGCAGGTCGCCGAGCTTGCCGAGACTTTCGAGGCAGCGAGTCACCTCATCGAGGCGGTCGCCGCAAATGATCAGAGCTGAGATTTCGCGTGGCATGGATTTAGGCGTGGGTTGTGACGGGTCGAATCCGGCGTGCCGGAACTCCGGCCCACATTTCGCCAGCCGGAACAGATTTGGTCAGCACGGACCCGGCACCGACGATGGCGCCGTCTCCGATTTGAACGCCTTTCAGGACGACACACTGCGCACCGAGCCAGACGTTGCGCCCCAGCACGATGGGCGCGGTCTCGATGTGCTGGGCGTTCATTGGCCTCAGTGCGTCGGTGCCGTGGTTGCTGTCCACAAAGGTGCAGCCGGAGGCGATCAGGCAGTCGTCGCCCAGGATGATCTTTTCGCGGATGTTGAACTCGCAGCCGCGGCCGATGAAGACGCGGTCGCCGAAGATCATGGACGGGCCGGGCATCCAGAAGTGCGAGTAGTTGAAGAAGATGTCCGGCTGCAGGGTGCAGTCGCGGCCCAGTTGAATCTGATGCGGCCAGGTCACGAGAACTCGGGGGATGCGGGTGCCTTTGCCAATGACGGCTCCGCGCAGGCGGAGATGCAGTTTTCGCAGTTTCTCCAGCGGCGACTCCAGCAGCGCGAGGCGGCGCCAGATTTTTTGCAGTACGACAGACACAGTCAAAAGGTCAGACGCTCTTAGCGGAAGCGGTGGCGCAACTGGAGCAGCGGTCGCTCGAGTCCGTAGTAGGAGACACAGGCCACGATGAGCACAGGCACGAACCAAAGAGGGTAGCGCATCCACCACACGTCTGGCAGACCGAAGACCTCGGGCCGGGTGCAGAAGAGCTGCTGCCAGATGTAGATGGAGTATGACAGGACGCCGAGCTGCGCCAGCAGCGGGTTGTTCAGCCCTTTGTAAATGCCCCATCTGGCGAGCAGCACACTCTGAACCATGACCAGGGCGAAGCCGATGGATTGAAGACTGCGGCCGGCGCAGAGCGTGATCGTGTGGAGGCCCGACTGAAGTGCGGATGGAAGCGCCACGATGTCCGGAAGATGGCTCAACATCACGGGCAGGGAGATCAGGGTGGCACCAGTGATGAGAATCAGGCGGGGCGACGTTTCCATCCGCCTGGCAAGTTCCGCGGGAGCACGCGCCAGCAAAACCGCCGCCGTGCAGCCCACGGCGAGGGAGTCCACGTTATTGAAGAATGACCATTCATGAAACACCCGCTGGAGAAGGCGATCCGAGTCCGATGCCTGGCTGAGGAGGAAGCGGTTGAGGAACGCGACCACGAGCGTGAATCCCAGAAGGACGAGGCATTTTCTCCAGCTATCTTGAGGACGGAAGAAGACAAAGAGTGCGGGCCAGACCAGGTAAAACTGCTCTTCAACCGCCAGGGACCACAGATGGTCACTGACATGAGTGACGTGGAAGTAGTTCGTGGCGAAGGTCAGATTTCCCACCCATCCCAACGCGCTTTGATGGAAGGGCGTGAATGCTTGAAGCACCGCAAGAACACCCAGATAGACCAGATAAACCGGAAGGATGCGCAGCGCTCTGCGAACATAAAAATGCCGGAGGTTCACGGTGCCGGTGCGTTCGTTCTCCACCAGCATCAGCCAGGTGATCAGGAAGCCGGAGATCACAAAAAAGAACCGGACGCCCAGATGGCCGTCGAAGGCATGCTGGAAGAAGGACCAGTTCTCCGCTGGAAAACCCGAGGTGTCCTTGGTGTGTGAACCCAGAACGACAAGAATGCTGATGGCGCGCCAGCCGTCCAGGGAGGGCAGCCGGGAGGAAAGCGTCTGAACGCGAGGGCGCGCCTCGGTTTCGACCGTTGCGGCGTACATCGGGACCGCTGCCGCATGCATGGGGTTTCCTGTCAGTTCAGTCATGGCGTTCCTCCTTGAAGTGAGATGTCAGAATCCAAACTTCGGCACACCGTTCGCACTGGTGAGCCAGAACCGGCTGCGCGGAGCGCTCATCCATTTCCAGACCCATCCCGGTGTCTGGCATACGACGAGGAGCCATTCACCGAAGAAGGGCAGCAGGGCGCGCCGGTTTTCCTGCGACCAAGGCTGGTTGCGGAAGCGGGATTGGATGACACGCAGCGCATGCCAGGGAAGCCGCCAGCCGACGGTGAGCCAGGATGCCCCCTGATCGAAGGCAAAGATGACCTTGCCCTCCCAGCGCTTCGCGAGCTTCGCCGTCGCGGAGGAGGGCGAGCACCACGTCGTGCGGG
>DAORHS010000200.1:0-7613 GCA_035438165.1 Prosthecobacter sp. | reverse complement strand
CCGACGAGCACCGTGCGCTCGCCTCGCTCCATTTCGAGATTGAGGCCGGTGTAAACGGGCTGCGTGCCATAGGCGAAATCAACGTCCTTCACGCGGATGACGCGCTGACCGCTGCGAATCGGCTGCGGGAAGCGGAACTTGACCGTTTTGGCGTCGGCCACGGGCGCATCGACTTTCTCGATGCGGTCGATCATCTTCGCCTTGTCCTGCGCACGGGAGGCGAAATTGGCCTTGGCTTTGAACTTGTCCACCCAGGCCTGCATCTTGGCGAGTTCGCGCTGCTGATTGTCGTAGGCACCCTGCAACTGCTCGGCGCGCGCGGCTTTCTCGCGCAGGTAGTTGTCGTAGTTGCCGACGTAGCGTGTGATTTTGCTGTGGGCGATCTCGAGGATGCTGTCGGTGAGCGCGTTCAAGAACTCGCGGTCATGCGAGATCATGAGGATCGCGCCCGGATAGCCCTGGAGGTAATTCTGGAACCAGATGAGCGATTCGAGGTCGAGATGGTTCGTCGGTTCGTCGAGCAGCAGCAGATCTGGCTCCTGCACAAGCAGTCGCGCCAGATGCGCGCGCATCACCCAGCCGCCGCTGAGCGTGCGGGCGTTGCGCTCGAAGTCGGATTCGCGAAACGCGAGGCCGCTGAGGATGCGCTTGGCTTTCGGCTCCACTTCCCAGCGGCTGTGCTCGTCCACATGGCCGGTCGCCAGTTCGAGCACGGTCACATCGTCAATCGGGGCGCTCTCCTGCGGCAGGAAACCGAAGGTGATCCCGCGCTCCATCATCACTCGTCCATCATCCGGCACCGTATCCTGGAGCAGCAGCGAGAAGAGCGTCGATTTACCGGCTCCGTTCGGGCCGATCAGGCCAATCTTCTCGCCACGGTTGATGTGAAACGACACCTGGCTGAACAAAGTGCGGCCGGCGTAGGTTTTGCTGACATTGGAAACGGAGAGCATGGGGGACGTTCAGTGAAACAGTACTGGCCGAAACTCAAGCTTGGCGGCATGCGTTCTTTGTGAAAGCATGCCGACCCACCCCATGAAATCGACTTTTGTCTGTCTGTTCGCCGTTGCCACTCTGCCACTGTATGCGGCGGCAGATCTGTCGAAACCCATCGAGACGCTGCGGAGCGTGCAGAAAGAGGGGGAGGGCAATGAGGCGGCGGGCAAGGCCTGGCAGGAGATCGTGAAGGCGGATGCGGCGAATCTGCCGGAGGTGCTGAAGGGCATGAACGGGGCGAATCCGCTGGCGGAGAACTGGCTGCGTGCCGCCGTGGGCGTGATCGCGGACGGGGCCTTGAAGGAGAAGAAGATGCCGGTGGAGGCGCTGGTGGCGTTTTTGAAGGACACGAAGAACAGTCCGGGGCCGCGGGTGGTGGCGTTTGACCTGATCCATCGTGCAGATGAAAAGCTGGCGGAGGAATTGACGCCGACCCTGATCAATGACCCGAGTTCGGACCTGCGCCGGCATCCGGTGGCGAAGCTGATTGCGGCGGGCGAGGTTGCTTTGGAGCAGAAAGACCCGGACAAGGCGGTCGCCGCCTTCACCAAGGGGCTCGATGGGGCGCGGGACGAGGATCAGATCAAGACGCTGACGAAAAAGCTGCGTGATCTGGGCCAGAAGGTCGATCTGCCGAAGCATTTTGGTTTTCTCATGAGCTGGAAGTTGATTGCGGCCTTCAGCAACGCGGATCGCGCGGGTTTCGACACGGTGTATCCGCCGGAGAAAGAGCTGAAGTTTGACGCCACTTACGAAGGCAAAACGAAGGAGGCGAAGTGGTTGGACTTCACCAGCACGGACGAATACGGCAAGATCGATTTCAACAAGCCCTTCGGGATGGAAAAGAGCGCGGTAGGCTACGCGGCGACGGATTTTTTCAGCGAGGAGGATCGCCCGGCGGAGATCCGGATTGGCTGCAAAAACGGCTGGAAGGTGTGGCTCAATGGCGAGCTGCTCTTCGCGCGTGACGAGTATCATCGCGGCGCGAAGCTGGACCAGTACAAGCTGCCGTGTCAGCTCCGGAAGGGGAAGAACACGATCCTGGTGAAGTGCTGCCAGAACGAGCAGACGGAGCAGTGGACGGTGGAGTGGGAATTCCAACTGCGCGTGTGCGATGCGACGGGGACGGCGATTCTCGCAAAAAACTAAAAGATGAAGGCTAAAAGATAAAAAACAGACACAGCGACCACGATCATGAAGACCTCTCTTGTTTTAGCTTTCAGTCTTTATTTTTCATCTTTTGCCTCCGCCGACTGGCTGCAATTCCGCGGCCCGAATGCGACGGCGGTTTCCACCGAGGCGAAAGCGCCTGCGGATGAACTCAAGATCGCCTGGACGGCAGATTTGCCGGGACGCGGGCTGTCGGCACCGATTGTGGTGGGGGACAAAGTCTTCGTGACGTGCTCCAGCGGGCCGGGCCAGGAGACGCTGCATGTGTTTTGCTTCAACGCGGCCGATGGATCGAAGCGATGGGAGCGCGCGATGCGGGCCACCGGGCGCACGATGTCGCACAACAAGACCTGCGTGGCGGCGAACACGCCGTGCAGCGATGGCGACCGGGTGTTTGCGCTGTTTTCATCGAACGATCTCTTCGCCTTCGATCTCGACGGCAATCTGCTGTGGCTGCGCGGACTGACGTTTGATTATCCAAACGCGAGCAACAGCCTCGGCATGGCTCAATCGCCTGTGGTGCTGGACGGGACGCTGGTGGTGCAGAGTGAGAATGACAGCGAGTCCTTTGCAGCGGGCCTGGATGTGGCGACGGGACGCAACAAGTGGAAGATGGATCGCCCCAAGGCGGCGAACTGGTCGAGCGCGACGCTGTGGAAGGGCACGGTGGCTTTGCAGTCGAGCAAGGGCATCCTGGCCGTGGAGCCGGCGACGGGGAAGACGATTTGGGACTACACGGGTGGCGCGAGCACGACACCTTCGAGCGTGGTGACGGGTGACGCGCTGTATGCGGTGTCACACGGCATCACGGCGCTTGCGCCGGAGAAGGGCTCGGTGACGCAGCTCTGGCGCAATGAGAAGCTGAATCCGGGCACGGCGAGCCCGCTGGTGCTGGGTGATCACCTTTACGTGGTGAATGGAGCGGGCGTGCTGATCAAGGCGAGCATCAAGAATGGTGATGAACTGTGGAAGTTGCGCATGAAGGGGCCGTTCAGCGGATCGCCGGTGGCGGCCGGGAAGCGAATCTACGCCGTGAATGAGCGCGGCATTTTCCAAACAATCGATCCTGAGGCTCCGGAAGGCAAAGTGACGCAGGAGATCGAGCTGAAGGAGACGGTTTTGACCACACCGGCGATCTCGGGCGGCGCGATCTACGTGCGCAGTGACTCGAAGCTCTGGAAGCTGCAATAACCGTGATGGCTGACGATCCCACGCAGGAGCCGGAGGAGCTCGATGTCGCGATTGCCTCCGAGGTGGAGCAGGAAACCTCGCGTGCGCTGAACAAGGAGACGCGCCAGGTGCTGCTGGCGGTGCTGCTGGTGGCCGCTTTCATGGCGCTGGCGCATTTCACACCGCTGAAGGCCTGGATCACGAACGTGCAGGCCTGGAAAGGACTCGTGCGCGAGTTTGGCTGGATGGCGCACGGCATCTTTGTGGCCGCCTGTGCCATTGTGGTGATGCTGGGCGTGCCGCGACTGCCGATGTGCGCCGCCGCCGGGCTGATCTTTGGTTTTGGCGAGGGGTTGGTGCTGTCACTGATCGGATCCACACTCGGCTCGTATGGCGCGTTCGTGTTATCGCGTCATGGATTTCGTCGCGCGGCCGAATCACGGGCGGAAAAATGGCCGTGGCTGAAGAAGCTGCTCAAAAAGCCCTCCATCATGCGGGTGTTCTGGGTGCGGCAGCTCATGGTGCCCGGCCTGGTGCTGAACGTGCTGCTGGGCATGACGCCCGTGCGCCACAGCCGCTTTTTGCTGGGCACGGCGCTGGGCTACCTGCCGTTGAACGTGGCCTTCAGCCTCGTGGGCAGCGGTTTGGGCAAGGGCAGCCTGGCCTCCACCTTCGCCCAGCTCCTCGCCGCGATGGCGGTGATCAACATCGCGGCGTGGCTGGTTTATCGTGTGATGAAGAAGCAGCGTGGTGGCTGAAAAGCCTTCGGCTCAATGGATCGCGTGCCACGTCAGCGAGTGATGCTCCATGTCTTCGGCATCTGTTTGCATGGACGCCGCCACGACGCCGGCCAGGCCAATCAGCACAGCGACAGGGAAGATCAGGATCAGCAACGGCAACAGCATGATGAAGGCGAGCGGCACGAGCACGAGGCTCAGCGCGATCGTTTCCCACCCGAACTGCTTCAGTTTGAGACCGACCGGAGGCGTGCCGTGCTGGCCGCTTTTGACGAAAACATGCTCCTGCCGCAGCCAGACGAGCAGCGGGCGGATGGCTCGGCGGAAAGGCCTCAGAAAGGTGGCCTGCATCCGGCGGAACTGCCAGACGCGGTGGAGATTACGGGTGACAAAACGCGCTTCGGCATTGTGGGCGGTGGCGGCTTGCTGAAACGAGGCCGCCTGTCCTCGTTGAGGGTCAGGGATCGTATTCATGGTGGTGCGATGGTTGTCGCCAATATAAACGAGCTCCGCCCCCGTGCTCTGACAAAAATCCCCCCCACCCTCATCCCCCCCGGCCGTGCAGCGAGCACGCCTGACACCCGGCGCAGAGTTCACAGGTGACCGTGTGAGGATTCTCCAAACACTTGGGGCAATGAACGCAGAGCATGCAGAAAGGGCGCTGGGTGCTCACCACACTCGGGGTGCAGGTGAGCCGGGCGGCTTCGCTTCTGGAAACAACACACGCTCTCGAGGAGCGCGACCGGACGGGATCCAAAACATCGGTTTTCATGGCAAAAGAAAGGGGTGAACCCCCGATACTGGCCCCAAATTGAAAAACGCGCTATTGGCAGACCTGCCAATACGGCCAACTTTTTTTTGCCCTCGTTGCATATCCGCCGCTCCTGCGCAGAATTGTCTCTATGCCAGTGAATTGCGGCCTGACGGATCAACCAGCCTGTCTGAAGTGGAGCGGAGGTGTGCACCTGCTGGCAGGCCCCTGCTTCATTGGGCGGCGTTCCGACAACGACATCCCGATCAACAATGTCCAGGCCTCACGCCGCCACGCGGTGCTGATGCGGCTGAACGACGACTGGTGGATCAACGACCTGGGCAGCCGTAATGGTGTCAACGTCAACGGCTTGCGCCTCACCAGCGCCCGCCGGCTGCGGGATGGGGATGAAATCCGCATCGCCAACCAACGCCTCACTTTCTACAATTCCTCGCAGTCTCCACCCCACCACAGCTCCATCGTGGGGAAGACCACCCAGTTTGCGGTGCAGGCCTTGGATGATTCAACGCCCCCGGCCGTGGTTTGCGAGCTCCTCATCGCCACGGACAAAGGAGAGATTCTGGAGGGTGACAAAGCTGCCCACTGGTTTTTCGGCCGGGCATTGGAGCGTGCCCCCGGCGCCATTCATTACATCCTCCCCCCCACAGTGCGCCAGTGGCTGGAACGGCTCGCTGACAGGACGGAAAAAACCTTCCCCGCCCTGGAACTGCAGCACGAAAACCGCCGCATTGTGATCTCCCTGGCCCGGTGCAAGGACGACCGCTATTTCCTGCTGGTGCGGGAAGAATCCGCCAAGATTTCCATCGAGCGCCTGAAGGGGATCGGCCTCACCGACCGGGAAGCCGAGGTGATGCACTGGATCTGCGAGGGCAAGAACAATCCCGAGATCGCCCAAATCCTTGATGTCACGCTGCACACCGTGAACCGGCACAACGAGCACATCTTCAAAAAGCTCGGCGTGGACAATCGCCACAAGGCCATCAAGACCGTGATGGAACGCCTCGGCGCGTGAGGCTGGAGCAGGGCCACCCTGGCCCCGCAGACGGAATCAGGATGATCCCGTTCCTTCCAGTTCGGCGATGCGTCTCACTTCACCACCGGGCGCAGCACCATGTTGCGGTAGTCCACGTTCGTGTGGTCGCCTTGGAGGAAGATCGGGCCGGGCTTGAACTCGTCGCTGGTCAGCGCGCCGCCGGTGCAGCCGAGCACGGGCTGGTTGTCGATGATGGTCTTGCCATTCAGGATCACGGTCAGGTGACGGTCCACCAGCGTGATGTCGAGCGTCTGCCACTCGCCGATCGGCTTCTCCGCGTTCACGCTCGGGGTGATGCGGCTGTAAAGCGCGCCCATGTGATGCGAATCGAGCGGCTTGCCGAAGCTTTCCATGATCTGCACTTCATAAATGCCGCGCAGGTAGATGCCGCTGTTGCTGCCTTCCTGCGTGCGCACTTCGGTCTTCAGATTGAAATCTTCAAACTCAGCGTCCGTGCGCAGATTGCCGAAGTGCTTGTCCTTCTCCTTCACCACGCGGTTTTGCAGCACGCCATCGACGACGCTCCAGCCGTTGTCGGCGGATTTGATCAGGCTCCAACCCGTGAGGTCCCTGCCGTTCAAAAGCTGGATCGGATCACCAAACTTCACCTTCGAGAGATCGGGTGCCGGTGGCACATCCGGGATGCGTTTGCCGGCAAATTCCTCCGCTTTGCCGACTTCCTTGCCAGCGGCGTTCTTCTTCGCCGTCGTGAGCTTCAAAACATCACCTTCGGCCTTCGCGGTGATCGTTTCGACCGCAGCCAGCTTGCCTTCCTTGTTCTTCTGCTCGCGCGTTACGATCAGCGTGTCGCCATCGACCTTCGTGCTCGCCGTCGGCACCACGCTGCCACCGCCCCAGAGCACGCTGGAGCTGAGAGCGCCATCTTTGGACTCCACGCCCAGCCAGCCGGCTCCACCATTCGGCAGCGTCAGCGCCCAGCGGCCGATGAACGGATTGTCTGCGGCATTCAAAACAGCGCCGAGGCTGAAAATGGCAGCAACAGAGAGAAAACGAATCGAGAAGAGCATAAGCAGGCAGGTTGGTGGTTGAGTGGGCGGGTGAAAACGGGCAACGCCCGTCTCTTCATTCAATGTTCAGCGTTCCTTGTTCGATGTTCAGCGTTCTTTCTTCTTTTGATCCTTCACACAGTCGGGATCAGCAGGCGTTGGCGAGCCGGTTTGATCGACCGGATGCGTGTAAAGATACTTCCAGACCGCCTCGTGGATGAGTTTGCCGTCCTTGTCCTTCACCGCCGATCCGCCAGGCGTCACGGAGCCGTGCGCACGACCGGCGTCACCCTTCACATCCGCGTCAGTGATGAGACGACGCGTGTTCTCAAACGGTGGGGAGACCCTGTCCACATTCACGATGGGTCCAAACTGGTTCAACCCCATCATCTCCCATGAGCGGCAGTAATGATCGCCCGTCCAGCCGCCGTCGAGCACATGGCTGAAGCCGAAGATGCGGTTCGCCGGTGTCGCCGAGGGCAGCGCCTGCCAGCTTTCCAAGTTGTCACGCGGCCCGCAGAGGCACACCACGCGGTTCACCTTCTGATGCTTCGCGAATCGCGCCGAGGTCGTCGCTCCGTGCGAGGAGCCGGACACGATCACCTTGTCCCAGTACAGGCCTCTGCCGTCCTTGCACAGGAACTGCTTCCACTTGCCCTCGGGATGCTCCTTCGCGAGCCATTTCACAAACTGAAACGAGCGCTCCATCATCCCGTCCGGCTGCGGAA
>DAORHS010000199.1:0-7628 GCA_035438165.1 Prosthecobacter sp. | reverse complement strand
GAACTCGGTGATGAGCAGCGGCCTGTTGCCCGCGAGATTCTGCAGGCGCGCGAGGCAGGTGCTGAAGGTGGCGGATGACTCGAGATAGACGTTCACCGCGAGAAAATCGGCGTTTCGCGGCACGAGATACTCGGTGGATGGATAGGTGGCGTAGCTGACCAGCGTCTGCGGTGCATTGCTCCGGGCGAGGTCGATCAACTCCTCGATGAAAGCGCGCACGCGTTGCGGCCTCATCCAGCGCACCAGCGTTTTCTCGATCTCATTGCCCACGAGGATGGCTGTGATGCAGGCGTGATTTCCCAGTCTCGCGGCCGTTCCCACGATGGTGGCCTTGATGTCGCGGCACAGAGCGGGATTGGCGAGGAAATCGACATGTTCGGCCCACGGGATGCCAACGACCAGCCGCAGGCCAAGTGTCTCGACCTCGCGCAACACACCGGGCGTGGGCAGCTCGTACAAACGCACGGTGTTGAACCCGAGCGATGCGATGTGGCGCAGGTCGGACGCGAGACGCTCATCTTCGGGGAAGGGCTCGCCGCGCGAGTTCGGTTTAAACGGCCCGTAGCTGATGCCGCGCATGAAGTGCGGCGTGCCGTCGGCCAGTTTCAGGAATTTTCCCTCCGTCACCACGTGCGCCCCGTGAACGGCGGGCGCAGGGCTGGAAGACGGCGGGGCGGGAGTCATGCAGGCGTGTAGTTCACGTTCGGAAGAACCGAAAGATGAAACATGGACGCGCCTGCGGCCAGTCAGATTCAGACTTCGGAGGCTTTGGGCACGGCTTCCTGGTCAGCGGCGGGGTCTTTCTCCACCTTGGGCTGCTTGATTTCCATCTCCACCCAGCCGTCACCCTCGCGCTCGAGGCGGCGGTTATTGATGGCGATGACGATGCACAGCCCGACAAAGGCCGTACTGGCTTCCAGTACAAACGGCGTGGAAAAAAAAGTGAAGAGATAGGCCAGTCCCTGCATCACGATCTCACGTGCCGTTTCATTCAGCCATGCCGCGACGGCCACGGCCACGGCAATGGCGGCAGACCAGAGCAGCGATTCAAGCCACCAGGGGGATTTTGCAGGAACGTGTTCAGGTGCGGGCATCGTCTTTCAGTCCACCGGGGTTGCTTTGCGGACGGAGACCGGGAAGTCCACATGCTTCGTTTTGGCTTTCACAGAATCGGGCATGGTCGCGGACGCTGCCACAGGTGCGGGTGCGGGCTCGTCATCCTCGACGGGCAGCGCTTTCAAGGCGGCAGGCTCCGACTGCTGGCGTAAATCGGCCACATGCTTTCCCCACATGGCAGTGCCGGCGAGAATCAGCACAAACACCGCGATGGCCGCGGGCAGGGGGGACTTGATGGACTGCAGCCGGCCGGGCGGAGTCGCGACAGTGCTCACCGCGCGTGTGGCGTTTTCACGCAGCCATGGCCCCTGAGACTGGGTCAGGTAACGGTAATCACGCTCGCCGCCCAGCACACCCTCCGGCAGGTCCTCCAGCATCTCTGACGCATCCACCTCGAGATAGTCGCTGTAGCGGCGGATGAAGGAGCGTGCGTAGGTCATGCTGCCAAAGGCGGCCAGATTCCCGGACTCCAGCAGCCGCAGACGCTGCACCGGAATACGCGTTTCAAACGAGGCATCCTCAATCGACAAACCACGCAATTCGCGGGCTTCCATGAGCTTCTGTCCAAAGGCGGTCGGCATGATTTTGACTGTGACATCTTTGAAGGGGGATGCGATGAAATTTTTCTGTTCCCCCGGCATCCCCCTCAAGACAGCGGAGGGCAGGCTCCAGAGTTCTTGTAATCAAGACCGGCAGAAACTAGAATCGCCACATGAGCCCGATCCATGAGACCCGCCTCAAGATTCGTCGTGAACTCGAAGCGCCTCCCGCCTTGCGGAAATTCGGCAGCGGCTGGATCAGCGGCGTACTCGGCATGATGTTTGGTCTCGCCTCGCTCGGCTGTGTGATCATGATGCGCTTTCCCGGCGTCTTCACGATGAAGGAGAGTGCCGCGCTCATCACGAATCCCGGCTTCCGCACCGGCATGCTGGTGCTCATGGTACTGGCCTTCGGTTTTTCGATGCTGAACCTCATCCTGCGTCCGAGCAAGGCTCTGGGAATGACGGGAATGATCGCCACGCTGCTGGCGGTGACCTTCGGCGGCACCTCCGCCTCCGCGGTGGCCCCGGACCTCACGCCAGTGTACTTCGGCCTCGATTTCTTCGTGCTGCGCCTGCTCTTCACCGGTTTCCTTTTCATCCCGTTGGAGACGATCTTTCCGCATCGGGCCGAGCAGGGCATCTTCCGCTACGAATGGCGTGAGGATCTGTTCTACTACCTCATCAGCAGCATGATGGTGCAGGTGCTCACCTGGCTGAGCTTCATGCCGGCGCAGACGCTCTTCAAACACACCTCATGGACGGAATTCCGCGCCTGGGTGGCCGCGTTGCCGTTCCTCGTGCAACTCGTCTCCATCATGTTCCTCACCGACCTGGTGCAATACTGGGTCCACCGCCTGTTTCATCGCATCCCGGCGCTGTGGCGCTTCCATGCGGTGCATCATTCCGCGCAGAACATGGACTGGATGGCCGGAGCACGGATGCACTTTCTCGAAATCCTCGTTCTGCGCGGCACCACCGTCTTTCCGATGATCCTGCTTGGCTTCAGCCAGACCGCCGTGAACGCCTACGTGCTGGTCGTTTACCTCTTCGCCACCTTCGCACATTCGAATCTCGGCTGGCGTCTCGGATTCATGGAAAAATTCCTCGTCACGCCACGCTTCCATCACTGGCACCACGGCATCGAGAAAGAGGCCATCGACGTGAACTTCGCCATCCACTTCCCGCTGTTCGACAAGATCTTCGGCACCCATCACATGCCTGAAAACGGCCGCTGGCCCGAAGCCTACGGCATTGGCGGCCATCCGGTGCCCAAGGGCTACTGGCAGCAGTTCCTTTATCCCTTCCGCCGGAAGTAGTCCGCGAGTCTCTCGCGGCGAACGTCCATTCGGCAGCCAACATCATCCGTGCCTCGTGGGGCCGGGGGTGCGTCGCCGGAATGATGTGCCGAAAGAGCCGACGTCTTTGTTTCTCGCTGCCGCGAGCTTGAACCCTCCTCACATCATTCCGGCGGCACATCCGGGCCGGAGATCACTCATACTTCAACTGCGCCGTCGCCGTGCATTCAGCGTCCGTCGTCACGCGAATCCACCGCGCTTGCACCGCGGGCTCAAAGGTCAGACTCGTGGCCTCGCCGGGAGAAACCTCGCGCTGCTGATACGTCACCCACATTCCTGTGCCGGTGAGATCGAGCTCAATGTGAAAGCTCACGGGCTCGTTTTGATCGTGGCTGAGCGTCAGCATGCGCTGGTCGTAGGCCCACATGAGATACGGATCGCTCTTCTCGCCCGCCTTCACCTTCGAGTTCTTCCACGGCCCGCCTACACCGCGTGGTTTGCCGAGTTTCCACAGGTCATCGATCGCTCCGGCCCACAGGGCGGCTTTGCCGTCATCGCTGCGGAGGATGTGTTCGCCGGCTTTGGCATCCGGCTTGATGCCGCTCATCAAAAACAGGCCGCGATAGCCGCCGAAGTCGGTCACGCGGAGATCGTGTGAGCAAATGGGACGTATCTTCGCGAAGCCGTCGGCGTTTTCGGCCGGCAGTTCGAAGAAGGTGCCGCAGGCGCTCAGCATATCGCGTTCCGTGGCGACTTCGCGGCACACGCGCAGTTCGCCGGCATTCGTGGCGACATCGTAGGCCTTCGAGGCACGCGGCAGACGCCAGCGACGGCCACGATCATCGACGACGAGCACACTCGCATCATCGAGCGTGATGACGTTCTTCGGGATGGCGACGGCTTTTTCGACAAAGGCTTTCGCTTGGGCGTCCTCGACGCGTTTGAGGGCCAGATCGGCTCCCATCTCGTAGTAGCCGTCTTTCGTCGCGAAACTCAGCGTGCGCTTGTTTTCGCCACGGGGCCGGAAAACGCCGGTCTGTGCGTTTTGATCACCGATTCGGGCAATGCCGTCGAAAATCGCGTCAGGTTCGGTGCCGCGTGCATCACCGTTCGAGAACGTGATGAGCACGCTGAAGTCCTTCGATTCTTTTTCGGCCTTCACGCGCAGCCATTCTTCATCGCCTGTGATCTCGACGCGCTTCGACTCGCCCGTGGCGTGGTCGATGTGCCACACGCTGCGGTGCTTCCAGCCGGCGACGAGGAAGGGATCGCTCAGTTCGCCCGCTTTCACGCTTTCATGAAGCCACACCGCGCCACTGGCATGCGCGGGGCCGAGTTTGCCGGGTGTGTCAGGGTTCGTGAACCACAGATTGCTCTGCGACTGACCGATGCTGTCGATGCCGCCTTTGACCTTGCGCTTGTTGAGGAACTCCGACTTTGCCGAATCATCGCAGCCAAAGACAAGGCGGTCGTTCCAGCGGCAGAAGTCGCCGATGACCTTCAAATAGGCGCTGCGGGCGCGGATGCCGCTCGTGTTCGCGGTCGAAAACGTCTTCGGGAAGCTCCAGAACGCGCCGTGCATGGTCATGAGCAGGTTTTCCTCGCCGATGTCGCGGATGCGTGGCCATTCGGTGTTCCAGCCGTGTGCGCCGTCGTAGCTGTGGCTGACCTTTGGCAGGCGAAACGACTGCCACTGGCCACCATCGAGCAGCATGAGGATGAGCGACTTTGCATCCCAGCCAATGCTCCACACGGGCGCATCCGGATCGCTGCCGCTGATGCCGCCGGGGCCGGTGACTTCGGTGAATTGATTCCGCCGCACAAGCTGCCAGTCGCCTTCGCCGGTCCATTCGCCGAGCGCGCCGCTCGGAGTCGTCGGATCGGTCATCACGCGTTTGTCGCGATCGCCGTTGTTGGCGTAAATGAGGCGGCCCTGGCTCGAATACAGGCCTTTGCCGTGATAGCCCGGCAGCTCGGAGTTGAGATTCGAGAGCGGCGTTTCGACCTCGAAGCCCTTTTTGATGCCGTTGCCGTCGCGGATGAAATTCTTCACCGCCAGCGATCTCACATCCACCTCGTAAAGCCCTTCCTCCATCGTCGCGTAGTAAATCTTGCCCGCGGGATCGGTCAGGTGCCGTGCATTGCCCGTCAGACGGCCCGGCATGCGCGAGGGCGGGATCACGCGCACGTTGCGTTCCGCATCGATCACATACGGCCCGATGAAGAGCTGCTGCGACTCAGGATGAATCATCCGGTTCGCCGGCGTGCCGCCCACACTTTCCGGGCGCACGATCTGCTTCAGGTCTGGCGTGATCTCGTAGAGCTTGTCGCTCGATCCAAACGGCAGATGCGGCCCATACGTGATGACCCACAGCCGTTCCGCCCACGGCACCACCGCCCCCGTGCCGCACTCGCCTTCGTTGTTGAACATGGCGAGCGACGGATAGATGCCGCTGACGCTGCGCGGCTCCTGCGCAAAGAGCAGGCCTGCAGAACACGCGGAAAACACGGAAAGCAGAAGGTTGGGCTTCATCCGCGCAGCAAAGCAGAGTCGGCGGGGCAGACAACCGTCGTGTGTTATGCTAAACGGAAATCGCTTAAACATGCCCCGCCCACCCGAATGCCCCGCCGAGACCTGGCGCAGCCTGCGCCATGAATGGCTGTGGGTGTATCGCGGTCCGGTGCCGAGATGCGGCGTTTGGTCGGCGGAGATTCCGGTGCCACCGGGCGTGTTTTTCGTCGAGAGTGGCGAGGTGCGGATTCGGGCCGATGGCAAGGAGGTCATCGTGCCTCGCGGCCACGCCTTTGTTTCGGCGCCCGGCCTGCGGCAGCATTGGTTCGCGGAAAACACGCGGCTGTTGTCCGTCGGATTCCGCAGCCACTGGCCCGATGGCACGCCGCTCTTTCGCAGCGGGCTTAACATCGCTGCAAAGTCGCCGAAACTGCGTCTCGCCACGCTGGAGCTCTTCCGCCGTGTCCATGCTGGTCAAAAATCGGTGACGTATCGCGAAGCCACGCAGCACTCGAGTCGCACGATCACCGAATGGGCGTCCCATGACGCGGCTTTTGCCTCGTGGTTCGTCGTTTTGATCGAAACGCTGCATCAGCTCGGAATCCGGCCAGAACGGCCCGCGGGGAAGAGTCGGCGGCGTGTCGATCAGCTCATCACCTGGCTGAATGCGCGACCGCTGGATCAAACCGCACCGACTTTGCCGCCCGCGTTCCCGCTGGGCACGCGTCGCGCCGATCAACTGCTCCAGCAGCACCTCGGCATCGGCATGCGCGCTTTTCTGGAACGCCGCCGCCTTGATGCCGCCCGCGAGCGCATCCTGGCAGACACGACGACGCTCAAAGAAATCGCCTTCACCCTCGGCTTCCGGCATGCCTCGCACTTCACCGCCTGGTTCCGTCGGCACACGGGCGTCTCACCGTCGGTGTATCGAAGTGGTGGGGAAGCTGTTTGACGGAAAAACCGGTTGCGCCTCGCATCTATTTGGCGGAATAGCCAAACAGATGCCTGCCACCAAAAAAAGCCTCGAAGACCGTGCCGCCGTGATCAAAGCGCTGGGGCATCCGTCGCGCCTGCTGATAGCGGAGTCGCTGATGAAGGGCGAGATGTGCGTGTGCGATCTGAAGGATCTCGTCGGCGCGGACATGTCCACGGTTTCGAAGCACCTCACGCTCATGCGCGAGGCGGGCGTGCTGAACTGCGAGAAGCGCGGACTGAACATCTACTACTCGCTCGCCTGCGACTGCCTGGGCGAGTTCCTCCACTGCGTGGACAGGCTCGCCTGCGGCGGGAAGAAAACGAAATGCTGCTGATTTGCCCATGAACATCACCGAATTCCTCTCCCAACTCCGCGCTCATGCGGACAAACCGCTCACTTTTGTGCTGCCAGACGGCGGATTGATCCCTGCGCACTTCCACATCACCGAGGTCGGCCACGTCACGAAGCGCTTCATCGACTGCGGCGGCACGCGGCGCACGCTGGAGACCTGCCTGCTGCAGACCTGGGTGCATGACGATGTCGATCACCGCCTCGTCGCGGGCAAATTGGCCACCATCTTCGATCGCGCAGGAGATGTGCTGCCGCATCACGACCTGCCGGTGGAAATCGAATACGAAGACGGCGTCGTGGCCCAGTTCCCGGTCGAAAGCGCCGAGATCATCGACGGTGAGCTCGCTTTCCACTGCGGCTGGAAACACACCGATTGCCTCGCCCGCGGCATTTGCCTGCCGGGCGAATGCGCTCCGGCTCCCAAAGCTGCGCCGCTGCCTGCGACCTGCTGCACGCCCGGCTCCAAATGCTGCTGACATGAACAAGCTGCTCTGCGAGTTCCTCGGCACCTTCACGCTCGTCTTTGCGGGCACGGGGGCGATCGTTATCAACGAAGCCAGCGGCGGCGTGATCGGCCACGCGGGCATCGCGCTGACCTTCGGAATCGTCGTGATGGCGATGATCTACACCTTCGGCGATGTCAGCGGCGCGCATCTGAATCCGGCCGTCACGCTGGCCTTCGCCGCAGGGAAACGTTTCGCTTGGAAAGACGTTCCCGGCTTCCTCGGCGCTCAAATCGGCGGCGCATGCCTCGCCAGCGGAGTTTTGCGGCTGCTCTTTCCCTCGAACGACAATCTCGGCGCCACCCTGCCTGCCGGGAGTGCGATGCAGAGCTT
>DAORHS010000198.1:0-7635 GCA_035438165.1 Prosthecobacter sp. | reverse complement strand
AGCGTTTTCAAGATCACCACTCAGGAGACACGTTTCCAGTCCGCCGAAGATCATTACCGCGCCGAAGCGCGGCGCATGAAGAAATCGTGAGGCGGGATCACCCCGCATTTCTGCGCACGCTCCGCTCTCCGGCTTGACATCCATGCGATCATCCTTGCCATGAAGCTCCTGCTGGATCCCTGCGTGGCCAAGACGCTCGTGCTCGTCGTTCTGGCGGGGTTGTCCTTTCTGACCATGACGCTGTGCAGCCAGCCGCTGCGACAGGCGGGGCTGAAGTCCATCATCGACCTCGAAGTGGCCACGAACTTCGGCAAGGCGACGAAGCTCTGGAACGACATCGGCTTCTGCCAGGAGTCGCCGCCGGAGGCGGAGCGCAAAAAACTCTTCCTCAGGCACCTCGAACTGGATGCGTGGTTCATCGGCTGCTACGCGCCGCTGATGTGCCTGCTGTGCTGGTGCGCGGCGGATGCATGGGCCCACGCTTCGCCATGGATGTTCACGTTCGGACGCTGGCTCGCCGCAGCCCAGCTCCTCGCGGGGGTGCTCGACTTTGTGGAGAACCGGGGGCTGCGCCGGATCATCGAGTCCAACACGATCACGAAAGGATCGCTGTGGCTGACCGGCACGGCCTCCCAGCTCAAATGGCTGATCCTGATCATCGGCAGCATCTATCTTGTGCTCGGACTCGTGATCTGGGTCATCCACACCCTGCGGAAGAAGAGACGCAAGGCGTGAGCCGGTGCAGGGGCTCCCGTCATATGGGCTGGAAACACCCGGCAAAAGTATAATCGCGCCAGGATGCGCACGGGGGACAGTCCGGGCGTCATGAATGCCGAACCTTATGTTCTCTGGTTTCTCGCCGGCCTCGTCCTCGTGCTCCTCGAGTTTGCCGCACCGGGCGTGATCATCGTCTTCATCGGCCTGGGCGCCTGGGCGGCTTCGCTGACGACCTGGCTGGGCTGGACGCCCACACTCGCCGGACAGATGACGGTGTTTGCGGTCGCGTCACTCGTCTTCCTCTTCGGCCTGCGCAATCTCTTCAAAGGCTGGTTCATGGGCCTGTCGAAAAGCGGCGACGCCCGTGAGACCGATGAAGAGTTCCTCGACAAAGAAGTGCGCGTGGTCACCGCCATCACGGAAGACCGTGCGGGCAAGGTGGAGTTCAAAGGCGCGAACTGGAACGCACGCTCCACCCTCGCGCTGAACCCCGGCGACATGGCTGTGATCGTCTCACGCGACGGCCTGCTCCTCACCGTCCGGCCCCGCTGATTCCCCCCCCGATACAACAACCTCAACCACTCGAATCTTATGAACCCCGAATTCAGCACCCTCGTCGGAATTGGCGTCGCCGCCATCGTTGTGATCGCCATCCTCAAAGGCGCCCGCGTGGTGCCTCAGCGCAGTGCGTTCGTCGTGGAACGGCTGGGCAAATTCTCGCGCACCCTGGATGCCGGCTTCCACGTTTTGATCCCGTTTCTGGATCGTGTGACGGCCAAGCATTCCCTCAAGGAACAGGTCATTGATGTGGCCTCGCAGATGTGCATCACGCGGGACAACATCGCCATCGAGATCGACGGCGTGCTCTTCCTGCAGGTGCTCGATCCCGCCCGCGCCACCTACGGCGTGACGGATTACTTCATGGCCGCCTCCCAGCTCGCACAAACGACGCTGCGCTCCGAGATCGGCAAGATGGACCTCGACCGCACCTTCGAGGAACGCGACAGCATCAACGCAAACATCGTCGATGCCCTCGACAAGGCCTGCGAGCCCTGGGGCGTGAAGGTGATGCGCTACGAGATCAGCAACATCAATCCGCCGCAGTCGGTGAAGGACGCGCTGGAAAAACAGATGCGCGCCGAACGCGAACGCCGCGCCCAGGTGGCCATGTCGGAAGGCGACCGCGAAGCCCGCATCAACGTGGCCGAAGGTCACAAGCAGGAGGCCATCAAGCAGTCTGAAGCCATCAAGATCCGCCAGATCAACGAGGCCGAAGGCAAGGCCCGCGAGATCGAACTCCTCGCCCAGGCCACGGCCCAGGGCATCGCGCAGATCGCACTAGCCATCAACACGCCCGGCGGCCGCGACGCGGTGAACCTGCGTGTGGCCGAGCAGTATGTGGGTGAGTTTGGCAACCTCGCCAAGAGCACCAACACCATGATCATCCCGTCCAACCTCAGCGACATCGGCGGCATGGTCGCAAGCCTCGGCAACCTGCTGGATCGCACGCGTCCGGCTTCCGCCGTGGCGCAGAGTTAAGGCGTCTCAATGCACTGCGACCACCGTGGCGGAAACGCCGGGCCGCAGTGCGATCGTCTCACCTTCACGCCGTCCGATCAGCTTCTGCCCGAGCGCTGATGCCGGTGTGATGACGATGATCTCTTTGCCCTCGCACACGATCTCGGTTCCGCCGGCAAACGGACCGAGGAAGTAATGCGCCCGCTCCTCAGGCGTCTCCA
Source organism: Prosthecobacter sp. (assembly GCA_035438165.1). GTDB lineage: Bacteria > Verrucomicrobiota > Verrucomicrobiia > Verrucomicrobiales > Verrucomicrobiaceae > Prosthecobacter. The sequence goes on along the minus strand of DAORHS010000198.1, from coordinate 5,179 downwards.
AACTCACCAGCGCTCCCAGCGTGATCGCCGCACCCGGCTCCAGAGCGCTTCCGGATAACGCGCCAAACGCCCGCACCGCCTCCTGCAGCTCCGCGACGCGCTGCGCCTGACCCCGGGCCACATACGACGCTTCCAGTGTACGCGTGTCGTATTTGTTTTCCGCCTTGCTGTCCGGATCCGTCGCCGCCGCAAAGGCACCCTGCGCCGCACGCGTCAGCGACGCGAGCTCGGTGCTCAGCACGGAGAGGATCTGATCGAGGACGTCTTGTTTGTTCACGGGGAAGAAGGGCTTGTCTGGTGCGACCCGGAGGGAAGGGGATCAAGAGGAAAGTGAAGCTGTGTATTGACCTGCGGAGGCGGTTTCAGGTAAAATCCGACCATGAAAACGCACCGGCAGCCTGCTTCGCGAGCGTTCACCCTGCTCGAACTCCTCTTGGTCATCACCATCATCACGTTGCTTGCCAGTCTGGCGGCGATGCAGATCATCCGGTCCTTGGATGATGCCAACCGGCTGAAAGTCATGGCGGTGGTGCTCGAGCTGAAGAGCGACATCGACGCCTATCAGCTCGAATACAGCCGCTTCCCCATCGCCTCCAATGCTCCGGCAGGTGACCAGGATGCACCTGAACTCCTCACGGATGGCAGCACCCCGCTGGTGGACGCTCTTTTGGGCATTCCTCCCGGCGGGAGCGGAGTCCGTGATCTGAATCCGAAGCGCATCCCCTTCTCCAGTTTCCCCACGGCCAAGAATGACCGTCACGGTCTTGTTGGCGTCGCGCGTCCTTACAAGCTGAACGACATGTGGGGCCAGCCCTACCACATCCTGCTCGACACGAACGGCGACAATCAGGTGACCAACCCCGATGTCGCGAATGCCGATCCAAAGGTCTCGCAGAACCGGGCTGCACACCTTGCCAGCCGGGTGGCCATTTACAGCAGCGGCAAAGATCAACTGCCGCAAACCGCGGACGACATCGTCTCGTGGCGGTCGAGGTGAGGCGGCCTTACTTCCCAGCGTTCTTGAACACCTCGGGGTGGTCCAGCAGCATCTTCTTCACGCGTGCGACCTGCAAGACAGGGCAGTCCGGCGGCATCCAGGTGGCCTGCTCGATCACGTCACGTCCGCCGATGGAACCGGCGATGACCAGCGCGCTGAGCAGCGTGCCCAGGGTGTCCGGATGCGTGCCGTCCTCCGCATGCAGCGGCAGCGCGGGATACATGTCATGCACCAGCTGCCAAAAATCACCCACGGGACTCACGAGGATATTCGCGCCGGGATTCTTCTCCAACGCCGCCTTCACCGCCTTCGCATTCGCCAGACGGATGCGTGCATGCGCCACGTCCGGACTGGCACCGGTGGAAAGCGCTTCGGGCGATTTCTTCACCCACAGGCTTTCATGCCGCGCCCATACTTGAAAATCGACGACCAGCACCTTGGGGTTCACCTCACGCGCCAGCGCCACCAGCTTGGAAAGGCCGCCGCTCATGTACTGTTGCGCGTCCTCATCCACCCCGGCGAGAGAGGAAATCACGCTCTGCTCCTGCACGACGACGACGTCCCAGGGCCGGCCGTCGTCCGCGCCCTGCTTCAGCAGCTTCAGCACGTTCGGATCCGTCGCATGCTGCTCGAGCTTGTAACTGCCCAGCAAGTAGCTGGCGATGTGCGGCGCGAGCAATTTGGAAGACAGCAGCAGCTCTCCGACCATGGCCGGGAGACCGTTGGTGGCCATGTAGCTGTTGCCGAGGAAAAGGATGCGAACGTGCGGCACGTCCGCATCCGCGGCATGCGCATGACAACCGAGCGCGGCCAGTCCTGCCAGCAGCAGCCGGCGGCGGGAGCAGGGCATGGATGAAACGGAGTTCACGGCCTGCACAGCTTGTCTGCCAGCGCCTCCGCCTTCTCGTTACCTTCCTTGGCGGAGACGTGACCCACGACTCGCGACTTGTCCTTGCCGAGCTTGATGACGATCAGCGTTTCGAGCCGCGTCTGCTTCTCATCGTCGGCGCTCGACATCATGCGGTAAATGACCGCGTAAGGCACAAACACGCCGCCTTTGCGATAGCCACGCCATTGCACCACATCGTTCGCCTTCGCGGGGAACTGGCCGGGGCAGGCGGCGAGCGTGTCGCCCATCAGATCGGTCTTTTTGTTGTCGAAGACCAGATTGATCCAGCTTCGCAAATCGCCGCCTTCATGGATGACCTGATAACCGCCAAGCCCGGGGCAGAGATGTTTGAAGTGGTCGATCACCGGCTCTTTCTCCAAGGCGGAGTCTTCCAAGATTTTGACCTTCTTCGGATCCGTTGTGGTGAATTCAGACGCCGGTTTCATGTCCGCCGCCGCAACGACGACGGCACCAAAGAGGCAGAAGCTGAGGAGGAAAAGAGTTCTCATAAGATGGGGCAGGATTATTTCAGCGACGCATCGGCCTCGCCATCGGCTTTGCGATACAAACTCGTCGGAATCAGCATCTGCGGCGGCAGTTCCTCGCCCTTCGAGTGGCGCAGAAACGCGCGCATGACTTCGACACCCATCTTGTCGGGGAACTGGATCGGATCCGCGTAAATCTTGCCGTCCTTGATCGCCTGCTTGCCCTCGGGCTGTCCGTCAAAGCCAATGATCACCACCTTGTCGGCCCTTCCCGACTTTTCCAGCGCGCCACGCGCACCGAGCGCGGAAGGATCATTGATCGCGAAGATGCCCACCAGGTCCGGATGCGCCTGAAGCATGTCCTCGGCGGCCTTGTAGCCCTTGTCCTTCGCGCCGCCGCCGTCAAGCTCGCTCACGATCTCGATCTTCTGCGCCGCCGTCGCGTTGTGCGCGTCGAGTACCTCCTTGAATCCCTTCACGCGCAGGATGCAGGACTCCACCGCCTTCAAGTCGAGCACGCCGATCTTCCCGCCCAGGCCTTTGAGCGCTTCGATCATCGCCTTGCCGGCCTCCTTGCCGCCACCGAAGTTGTCCGTCGCCACCTGCGTCACGATCTTCACGCCCGGCTCGTTGCACGGCACATCGACGGTGAAGACCGGAATGCCCGCCGCGTTCGCCTCCTGGATCACTGGCACGATGGCTTTGGAATCCGCCGGGCTCAGCACGATGGCCACCGCCTTCTTCACGATGAAGTCCTTCACCTGGTTGCTCTGCCGTGCCACATCGCTGTCCGCGCTCACCACCAGCGTGTCATAGCCGCTCTTCGCCGCCTCCGCAGCGATGTTGTCGCCGATCACTTTGAAAAACGGATTCTGCAACGTGAGCAACGACACGCCGATCGTGCCCTTCGTCGCGGTCTTGTCCGACGTTTTGCCGCAGGCGGCGAGCAGAGTGACGCATGCGAGGAGGAAAAGGCGTGATTTCATTGCCGACATGCTAGCACAAAGACGAGTGGTGGGCGCAAGCCCTCAATTCGAGTAACGCAAAAAGCCGCTTCTGCGCGCCTCAAAGCTCGCGACCTCATCGGCCCACGCCTCAACCACCTTCTTCCACGGTTCTCCTTCGCGGATGGGTTTGAGGCTAGCCTTGTGATTGAGCAGCGTGTTTACCATTTCGAGCGCGAATGATTTCGGATAAAGACGCTGAAGTATGCAAACGATCGCAATGCCCGTCTGCACCGGCCGCAGGGCGACACGATCGGTGATAGCCATGCGCACGCCGCCGCAGGATTCGCTTTTGAAGATGCTTGTCGTCGGTGTGAAGCGCACGGGCGTGAACTGCACGCCGGGCAGGCCGAGTTTGTTGAGTTCGTAGGACAGTCGCAAATCGTTCACATACGGCGCGCCGAGGATCTCGAACGGCGTGTCGGTGCCACGGCCGACGCTGACGCTAAACTCAAGCAGGCCGATGCCCGGATAAAGCAGCGCGGCGTTGAGAGAGCGCATGTTGGGCGAGGGGTTGATCCATGGCAGGCCGGTTTGATCGAAGAGCCTATCGCGTTGCCAGCCTTCGACCGGAATCACGCGCAAGTCGCAACCAAGGCCGCGCTCCACGTTCATCATCATTGCCAGTTCACCGGCGGTCATGCCGTGGCGCAGCGGAATCGCGTGCGTGGCGGTCGGTTTCTCCTCATCCACCACCGCTGGGCCTTCCACGGCGATGCCGCCGATGGGATTCACGCGGTCGAGTACATAAAACACCTTCTTCGCCTTCGCCGCCGCTTCCATGCACACGCGCATCGTGCCGATGTAAGTGTAAAAGCGGCAGCCGATGTCCTGGATGTCGAACACCAGCGCGTCGAGGTCTGCAAGCTGCTCCGGCGATGGCGCACGCCGCTCGCCATAGAGGCTCAGCACCGGCAGGCCGGTCTTCTTGTCCTTCGTGTCGCCGATTTTCTCCTGATCGAGTTCGCCGCGGATGCCGTGCTCCGGGCTGAAGAGCTTCTTCAACTTCACGTCGGGTGCGGCGGCGAGCAGGTCGATCGTGCTGTGCCGTTGCGCGTCGATGCCGGTTTGATTCGTGATCAGACCGACACGCAATCCCTTCAAATCGGCAAACTTGCGCCGCACCAGCACATCGATGCCGTTCAGCACCGTCGGCACTTCCTTTTCATCACGCGGCCACGGTGGTCCAGTGGGTGCCGCGAAGGTCATTCCCTGCGCTGCCGCCGTGCCGATCTCTTCATACAAATCTCGCACGCTGCCTTTGCCGTTCGGATGCAGGCGCGAACTCATGAAGATGACGAACGTCTTCGTCTGCGGTTCGATCCACAAACTGGTGCCGGTGAAGCCGGTGTGACCGAAGGAACCGAGTGGAAAAACCTTCCCGCGTGGTCGGCTGAACGTCGAATCGACATCCCAGCCGAGTCCACGGCGCTCAAACACTGTCGCCATTGTGTGCGGCGTGGTCATGAGCTTCACCGTCTCTGGTTTGAGCACACCAGCACCATTGTTGAGGATCATGTGCGCGTACTTGGCGAGATCGCCCGCCGTCGTGAACAAGCCCGCATGCCCCGTGACGCCGCCCATCTTCCGCGAGGTCGGATCATGCACCACGCCGCGCAGCATGACGCCGTTCTCGTCGTTCTCCGTCGGTGCGATGCGCGGTTTCCAATCGTCGGGCGGTAGAAAGCGTGTCGAATCCATCTTCAGCGGCGCAAAGACGTTTTTCGCGGCGAACTCGTTCAAGGCGACGCCGCTCACGCGTCGCACGATTTCGCCGAGCAGGATGAAGTTGATGTCGGAGTAG
>DAORHS010000197.1:0-7709 GCA_035438165.1 Prosthecobacter sp. | reverse complement strand
GCGAAGGCGATTTCATCGAGGAGCCAGTAGGCTCCGCCGCTTTCAGCGACGTGTTGTGCGCCGTCGGTGTAGAGCACGTTGCGTGCGATGCCGTGGCGATGCCATTGCTCGGTGCCGGTGAACTGGCTGAGGTCTGCTTTCGTGAGTGTTTTCTGCGTCATAGTTTTGCTCCTTGTTTTGGTTTCACCCCACTGCGGGGCGACGGTGCCAAGGCGGGAGCTATGAGGCTGGCGGTCATGCCCCCAACACGGGAGCGAAGCGAATGGAGCGGGCCGGGGGTTGATGGGCAGACGGCCTCTGCCAAAACCAAGCTCCTTTGCAGCGGGAAAACACCAGGAGCCATGCACGAACACGAACCGCCGGGAGACAGTCAACGGCGTCACGCGGCAGGTGAGGGCGTTACGGGACACTTCCCGTTGGAATGGGTAGCCGCCCACGAAGTAGCGGCGAGGGAAAGGCCTTTCCCCCCTGAAAATCAGTGATGAACGGAAGGCTTGTAAATTGGAGATGAAATGGATATAATTGGATATTGAATGGATACGCAATGCTGCAAAAACTCGCCCCAGAACCGCCAATAACCGCAGAAATGCTCAAGCTCATCGCCTCGCTCGATGAGTTCAAAGGGCAGTGGCGTGCCTTCAAGCGCCTCTCACGGGATCAGCTCTCGCAGCTCAAGAAGATCGCCACCATTGAAAGCATTGGCTCGTCCACGCGCATTGAGGGTAGCAAGCTCACCGATCAGCAAATCGCCACGCTTTTGTCAGGACTCAGAATTCAGGAGTTCAAAAGCAGGGATGAAGAAGAAGTCGCGGGCTACGCGGCTGCGATGGACACGGTGTTCGAGTCCTTCGAGCACATCCCGGTCACGGAAAATCACATCCGCCAGCTTCATCGGACGCTGCTCCAGTTTTCGAGCAAAGACGAGCGGCATCGCGGCGACTACAAGACGCTCGACAATCATGTGGCCGCGTTCGACGCAAAAGGAAACCAGCTCGGCATCGTCTTTGAAACGGCATCGCCGTTTGAGACGCCCTTTGCCATGAAGCGGCTGGTCGAATGGATGATCGAGGCCGAAAGAGACGGCGACCTTCACCCGCTGCTCGTCACGGGCGTGTTTGTGGTCTGGTTTCTTGCCATCCATCCGTTCCAGGATGGAAATGGTCGGCTGTCGCGGGTCTTGACGACTCTGCTCCTGCTACGGCACGGCTACAGCTATGTGCCGTATGCCTCGCTGGAGTCGGTGATCGAGGAGAACAAAGAGTTCTACTACAAGGCGCTGAGAAAGACGCAGGCGACGATGCGGAAGAAGCGCGTGGAATGGGATGCCTGGCTGCTGTTCTTTCTGCGCTGTCTGGTGCGCCAGAAGGACAATCTGAATGTGAAGGTCCAGGTCGAGCAAAGGCGTGTCGAGGCCAGTTCACCGCTGGCCGCATCCCTCATGAGGCTGCTGGACGACGCGGAGAGCATAACGCTTGCTGAGGCGGTCAAAGCCACCGCCGCAAACCGTAATACGCTCAAGGCGAAGATGTCCGAGTTGGTAGATGCCGGATTACTGACGCGCCACGGGCGCGGCAGAGGCGTCCATTACACGAAGGGCAAACACGAGAATTGAAATTGGGTGCCGCCCCGTGCTGGCGGTGCGCGTCGGACGCGCAAGCCGCAATCGCAATGCCGTGGCTCAAGGCTTGGCTGTGCCGGGAGCGAGTATCTTGTCGAAGTCCATCTCCAGGAATTCCAACAGTTCCGGGGAGATGCCCGCCTTTTGCGCTGCGCCGGGTGGCAGCAGATTTTGCAGGCCGGTGGCCGTCTGCGTGTTGAAGGCATCCCGGCGTGCCTCCCAGGCGGCTTCGAGCTGCGCGTCCTGCGGCTCACGACCGGCGTTCAGACCCTGCTGATTCATCAACTGCGCGCGCTGACGCATATAGGCATCCACGGAGTCACCCTGCGGCTCGGTGAGGCCGGCGGACTGCTGGATCATGTTACGGAAAAACTTTCCATATTCCTCGGGGCGGTCTTGAAATCCGGCGATCTCGGGCAGCATGCCCAGCACTTCGGCGTGCTGGCGTTGCAGGTCGAGCAGGCGGCGTTTCTCGTCCGCGCTCAGCGTGGCCCTGGGTGAGCGTTTTTGCAGCGCCATCGCGAACCATGCTGCTACGCTCATGCCCGCCCTTCGCGACATGCCGCCGCACATCATCCCCTCGACCCTTGGCGATGACGCTGGTGCGCTCGGAGCAGCCAGTCACGCGATGGAGGCATGGCAGCCTGAATGACCAGTTGCCAATTGGTGCATATAGCCCACGCCACTTGGTAGATGACCCGCTTGTCTCCACCCGCAGGGTATTCTCATCTCACACGTTGACAAGAGTCTGCGCATGGTTAATGGAACGTCCGTTTATAAACAGCCATTTAACTCCAATGCCCATGACCCTCACGCGCCCCACTCGAGAACGTAACCCGAAGGCGCGCAAGATGCGTATCCTGGTGGCGGCGGGGGTGGTGTTTGCGAAGGCGGGGTTTGCGGCGGGAAGCGTGCGGGAGATCAGCCTGAAGGCGCGGGTGAATGTGGCGTCGATCAATTATTACTTCAGCAGCAAGGAGGGGCTTTACCGCGAGGTGCTGCTGGCGGCGCACCGGAAGTTGCTGGAGCAGGAGCCGCCGCCGAAGCCGACGGAGGAACCTGAGCAGTCGTTGCGGGAATGGATTCAGTTTTGCCTGCGCTTTGTGCTGCTGAGACGCACGGCGCATCCGGTGCTGGGACGGCTGATGGCGCATGAGATGCGGCAGCCGACGGCAGCCCTGGGCGAGCTGGTGAAGCTGATCATCAAGCCGAATTTCGCGAACCTCGTCAAAATTGTGAATGCCTTGGCGGGAGACTCGCTGGACAAGGATGGGCGGGAGATGGCGGCGCATCAAATTGTTGCGATGTGCGTCCACTTTGACCACAGCCGTGAGGTGATCGGGCGGCTTGGATTTGCCGTGCCGGAGGCGGAGGCGGGTATCGCTCGGCTGGCGGACAGCATCGCGGACATGGCGCTCCGGGGACTCGGGACGCCAAAGACAACCCTTTCCAAGAAACGCACTTCAGCATGAAAACGACCTTACTCTGCATCTTAACCGCTGCCGCGCTTGCGCTGGTGGCTTGCAACAAAGCTCCGGCACCGGCTCCGCAGGCGGAAAAGCCGAAAGTAGCGCCGGTGATCGTGAAAGGGGCCACCGTGCAGGCCGCTGAACGTGCCTTTCCGCGTTTCCTGCGTGTGACGGGGCAGCTCGCCGCACAGAATGACGCCGTGGTGGCGGCGGATTCGATGGGGCGAGTGGTCTCGGCTTCGATTGAACGTGGTTCCGTGGTGAAGACGGGCGATGTGCTGGCGAAGCTCGACGAGCGCCAGCCCAAGCTCTCTCTGGCGGAGGCTGCGGCATCCGTGGGTCTGGCGAAGGCGCGGCTGGCGCTGGCGAAGAACGAGCAGGAGCGCAACAAGCCGCTGGCGGAGAAAAAGGCGGTGGCGGATGCGGATTACCAAAAGCTGCTCACGGAAGTCGCCGCGCGCGAGGCGGAACTGGCGGCCTCGGAGGCACGTCAGGCCTTGGCGCAGAAGACGCTCGATGACTGCGTGATCCGCGCGTTGTTTGGCGGTGTGGTGGCGGAGCGCATGGTGGAGCCAGGCGAGTATGTGAAGGCGGATTCCCCTGTCGCCCGCGTGGTGGATCTGTCCACGCTACGGCTCGTGCTGAGTGTGCCGGAGACGGAAGTTGGCGCTCTGGTCATCGGTCAGGTGGTGGAGTTCACCACGGCGGCGTTCCCGGCGCAGCGCTTCACGGGCAAGTTGAAATTCCTTGGCGCGACGATGCGCGAGGCCTCGCGTGATCTGGTGATTGAGGCGACGGTGGACAACGCGGAAAGCAAATTGCGGCCCGGCTTCTTTTGCGATGCGCGCATCCTGCTTCGTGAGGAAAAAGCCGTCGCGGTGCCGGAGGGGGCGCTGCGCATCGAAGGCTCGCGCCGCAAGGTCTTCGTCATCACCAAAGACAACACGATCTCCGAACGCCTCGTGGAGGTGGGAGAGACGCGCGAGGGCTTCACAGAAATCCGGCGTGGAGTCGCCGCCGGTGAGCCGTTGCTGGCTAAACCCAGCGCAGAGGCCGCCGATGGGCTTCGCTTTGAACCCGCCGCTTAATTTTCACTTCACACGCTCATGCAATGGCTCGCCGCTATCTCCGTCCGCCGCCCGGTCTTCGCCAGCGTCATCATCCTCGTTTTCGTGGTCGTGGGGGTGCTGGGCTACACGAAGCTGCCGGTGGATCGGTTTCCAAAGATTGACTTCCCCACGGTCAGCATCGTCACACGGCAGGACGGCGCGACGCCGAAGGAGATCGAGACCGAGATCACGGACAAGATCGAGGAGGCGGTGAACACCGTCGCAGGCATTGATGAACTGCGCTCCATTTCAAGCGAGGGCATCTCGCAGGTGCTGGTGACTTTTGTGCTGGAGAAAAACATCGACGTGGCCTCACAGGAAGTGCGGGACCGCATCGCCCGTATCATCCCCGATCTGCCGGAGGAGGTGGACGCGCCGATCATCGAGAAGCTCGATCCCGATGCCGCGCCTATTTTGAACATCGCCCTCGTGGCCGACAAGCCGGTGCGCGAGATCACCGAGTTTGCCGACAAGGTGTTGCGGCGGCAGCTTGAAAGCGTGGGTGGTGTGGGGCAGATCACGCTGCTGGGCGGAAGACTGCGGCAGATCAATGTGTGGCTCGATCCGATGCGGCTGCGCTCCTACAATCTGACCGCTGCGGACGTGCAGCGCGGCCTCCGCGCACAGAACGTGCAAATCCCTGCCGGCACGGTGAAGAATGCGGCCAGCGAGGCGGGCTTCCGCGTGCTGGGCAAGGCACGGAGCGTGGAGGAGATCGGCATGCTCGTCTTGCGCGAGGCGGACGGCGGTCTGGTCCGCGTGCGTGACGTGGCGCGGGTGGAAGACGGGGCCGAGGAGCAAAAAACCGTGGCCCGTAACAATGGCGTGCCCTCTGTGGTGCTCTCCATCCGTAAACAAAGCGGCACAAACACGGTGGCCGTGGTGGATGCGGTGAATGAGAAGCTCGGCGATGTTAAAAAACTGCTGCCCGCAGGCTACGATGTCGAAATGGTGCGCGACACGTCGCAAGTCATCCGCACCAGCGTTCACGCGGTGAAGGAGCACTTGGTGCTGGGGGCCATTTTCGCCGCCGTGATCGTTTTGATTTTCCTTGGCAACTCACGCGCCACCATCATCTCCGCGCTCGCGATTCCCACCTCCATCATCGCCGCGTTCGGCGTTATGTGGGCGCAGGGAGTGACATTAAACGTCATCAGCCTCGTCGCCCTCGCGTTGGCGGTCGGCATCGTCATTGATGATGCCATCATCGTGGTGGAAAACATTTTCCGCCACATGGAAGAGAAGGGCGAGGACTCCTTCACCGCGTCCGTGGAAGGACCGAAGGAGATCGGCATGGCCGTCCTGGCCACCACGCTATCGCTGCTCGCGGTGTTCGTGCCCGTGGCCTTCCTCAGCGGCATTGTGGGCATGTTCCTGAAGAGTTTCGGCCTCACCATGGCTTTCGCCATCGCGGTTTCGCTGCTGGTCAGCTTCACGCTCACGCCCACGCTCTCCGCCCGCATGTTCCGCAAAGGCCACGCCACGCGGTTTGACGCCTGGCTGGAGCATCTGGTAAACATCTTCTACCGCCCGGTGGAGGCGTTTTACATGGTGCTGCTGCGCTTTTCCATGCGGCATCGCTGGATCATCGTGCTGGGCTGCTTCGGCATTCTCGCCGCCGTGCCCACGCTGATGAAGATCGTGCAAAAGAGCTTCCTGCCGCCGGTGGAGGAGGCGGAGTTCGTGGTGAACATCCGCACGCCGGAGGGCACCAGCCTCGCCGCCACCGATCTCATGGCCGAGCGCTTCGCCCGTGCGATCCGCGAGCTGCCCGGCGTGGACGGCACACTTCTCACCATCGGGGACAATGACCAGCGCACGCCGAATCTCGCAGGCATCTTCGTGCGCCTGAATGATCCCGCTTTGCGCGAAGACCAGCAGACCCTCATGGACCGCGTGCGCAAAGAGATCGTACCGCGTTTCCCCACGGAATGGCGCATCACCGTGCTCTCTGTCCCGCCTTTCAACACGGGCCAGTCCAGCGCCAACGTGCAGTATTTCATCGCCGGGCCTGACCTCGACACGCTTACCCGCGCCACGGCATCAGTGATCAAAGACGTCAAAGACCTCCCCGGCATCCGCGACCTCGACAGCACTCTCATTCCCGGCAAGCCTGAAATCTCCGGCAGCGTGGACCGCAACAAAGCAGGCGAGATGGGAGCCAGCATCCAGGACATCTCCGGCACGCTGCGCCTGCTCGTCGGCGGTCTCGACGTCTCCACCTTCGACGACAGCGGCGAGCAATACGACATCCATCTCCAGGCTGAGGAGAGCTACCGCAACACCCGCGAAATCCTCAATCTCCTCACCGTGCCCTCCACCAAGGCCGGACCCGTCGCCATCACCAATCTGCTCACGCTGGAAAACACGGACAGCCCCTCGCAGATCAACCGTCTCAACCGCCGCCGCCAGGTCACCATCACCGCCAACAACGCCCCTGGAGTGGGTGAAACCGAAATCCTTGATGGCATCGCCACCGCCGTGAAGATGCTCAACCTGCCGGCCGACTACGCCAGTGGCAGCGCCGGACGCTCGAAGGAAATGGCCAAGGCGGGAAAGGCCTTCATGGTCGCGTTTTTGATGGCCTTCATCTTCATGTATCTCATCCTCGCCGCGCAGTTTGAGAGCTGGGTGCATCCGCTCACCATTCTGCTCGCCTTGCCGCTCACGCTGCCCTTTGCCATCCTCTCGCTCATCCTCTTCCAGCAGTCGGTGAACATCTTCTCCATGCTCGGCATCCTCGTGCTCTTCGGCATGGTGAAAAAGAACGGCATCCTGCAAATCGACCACACCAACCAGCTTCGTGCCAAAGGCATGGACCGGCTCGATGCCATCCTGCTCGCCAACAAAGAGCGTCTGCGCCCCATCCTCATGACCACGCTGGCTTTCGTCGCGGGCATGATCCCCATGATGACTGCGAAGGGCGTCGGTGCCGCCTATAACAATGCCACGGCGGGCGTCATTCTCGGCGGCCAGAGCCTATCCTTGCTGCTCACGCTGCTCGCCACGCCCGTCATCTATTCCATCTTCGACGACCTCATTCAGTTCCCAGATCGCATCAGAAAGAGGCGCATCGCGAAAGCCCTCGCCAAGGGAACGAAGACCCGCGAACGCGAACAAGGCCAGCCAACCCACTAGCACCTCATGACCAAGACCCTTCTTGCAGCCCTTGCGCTTGGCCTCGCCTCCTGCGCCGTCGGCCCGAATTACAAGCAGCCCGACACCGCCGACATCACCCCCGCGAAATGGCGCTGGCAGACCGCTGCCCCGCGCGATGACACCGCGCGTGGCGAATGGTGGAAAGTCTTCCGCGACAGCGAACTCAACCGCCTCGAAGCCCTCGCGCTTCAAGCCAGCCCATCCTTGAAGTCCGCTGCCGCCCGCGTCGATCAAGCTCGCGCCTCCGCCCGCATCAGCGCCTCCGAGTGGGCGCCCGACATCCGCCTCAAAGGCGACACCAAGCGCGAGCAGTTCTCCGGCAATCACCCCACGCCGGTGCCCGTCACCATCCCC
>DAORHS010000196.1:0-7713 GCA_035438165.1 Prosthecobacter sp. | reverse complement strand
GCTGAGGAACTGCGACTGGGGATTGAACCCGTCCTTTTCATTGCGGGCCACCGTCACTGCGAGGTCAAAACGGAAACCATCGACGTGCATTTCCGTGACCCAGTAGCGCAGGCTGTCCAGAATGAGCCGCAGCGCGGGCGTGCTGGCGGAATCGACCGAGTTGCCGCAGCCGGTGACGTCAAAATAGCTTGCGCCATCTTCCCCGAAATGATGCCGGTAGTAGCCGTGGTCGTCCAGGCCGCGAAACATCAGCGAGGGGCCCTGTTCGTTGCCTTCGGCGGTGTGGTTGTACACAACGTCGAGGATCACCTCGATGCCCGCGGCATGCAGCGCCTTCACCATCGTTTTGAATTCGCGCATCTGCTCCTGCGGATCGCGTGCGGCGGCGTAGCCGTTGTGCGGCGCAAAGAAGCCGATGGTGTTGTAGCCCCAGTAGTTGGTGAGACCGCGGCCGAGCAGAAAACCGTCGTCGAGATGCTGATGCACCGGCAGCAGTTGCACGCTGGTAATGCCGAGATCGCGCAGGTAGCTGGTGACGGCGGGATGGCCGAGTCCGGCATAGGTGCCGCGCATTTTGGCGGGCACGTCAGGATGCGTCTGGGTGAATCCCTTCACGTGCATCTCGCAGATCACCGTGTCATGCCACGGCACCTGCGGTGCGATGTCTCCGGTCCAGTCAAAGGACTCGTCGGTCACGACGCATTTCAAGGCCCTGGGACCGTTGTCAACGCAGCCCGGCACATGCTGCGGATCGGGCACGGTGCGCATGTGCTCCGCCGCGTCCGGAACGCCGTGGATCGCACGGGCATAGGGATCCAGCAGCAGTTTCTTGCCGTTGAAGCGCATCGCATTCTGCGGCAGCCACGGGCCGTGCGCACGGTAGCCGTACAGAGTGCCGGGGCCTGCGGCGCGCACCGTGGCGTGCCACAGGTCGCACTCGCCCCGCTTCATGCGAACGCGGGCGATTTCACGCGCCGGATCATCCGGATGGTAGAGGCAGAGGTCCACCGCCGATGCATGCCGCGAATGCACGACGAAGCGTGTTCCTTCACGCAGCAGCGTGACACCCGGCGTCAGGGGCTGGTCGCTGGTCTCGAATGAAACGGGTGCGGCACCATGGGTCACGACTGCATCAGTGGGGAGTACTGACGGTCGTGCAAATCTTCGTTTCCAACTTCTAAGCAACGGCTGCATGAGTTCTGTTACGCACAACGTTTGCCATGCCGCCATGAATTATCGTCTGCTTTCCGTCTTTTCGCTGCTGTTTCTCCTGCTGAACCCGTGTCGCGTTCAGGCGCTCGCGCCCGCCGGCCCGGCACGCTTCGAAAAAGCCATCCAGGCCTTCGAAGTCGCGGATGCCGCCAAGGCCCCGCCGAAGGACGTGACGCTGTTCGTCGGCGCGTCAAACATCCGCCGCTGGAACTCGCTGCCGAAGCGTTTCGGCAAGACGCCGGTGCTCAATCGCGGCTTTGGTGGCTCGCAGATCAGTGATGTGGTGCATTTCGCGGATCGCATCGTCATCAAATACCAGCCGAAGCAGATCTACCTCAACTCGGGCGGCAACGATCTGCACTCCGGCCGCACGCCGGAGGAGGTGCTGGCTGCTTTTGAGGCCTTTGCCGCCAAAGTGCACAAGGATCTGCCGAAAACGAAGCTCGCCTTCATCTCGATTCCGACCGCGTCGCCGCGTTGGGACGAGGTGGAGCTGGTCAAAACGACGAACAGCCTGATTTCCACCTCCTGCGCGAAGAACGGCGTCGATTTCATCGACATCTTCCCACGACTGCTCGGCAGCGACGGCAAGCCGCGTCCCGAACTCTACGTCGAGGACAAACTGCACTTCAGCGAGGCTGGTTACGACGTGGTGACTTCCGCCATCAAATGGCAGAAGGAAATTTTTGCCTTTGCGAAGCAGGACGCGGCAAAAGCGCCGCCTGCGAACCCCATCGTCTTCACTGGCAGCTCCAGCATTCGCATGTGGAAGACGCTGGCGGACGATTTTCCCGGCCTGCCAGTCATGAATCGTGGTTTCGGCGGCTCGGAGGTGTTTGACGCTTTCAATTACGCGGATCTGCTCGCGCTCAAGTATCATCCGCGTCAGGTCGTGATGTATTCGGGCAGCAACGACATCGGCGCCGGCAAGATACCGCAGCGCGTGCTGGCCGACATCAAGGCCTTCGTCGCCAAAGTGCATGCCGCGCTTCCCGACTGCCGCATCAGCTACATCTCGAACGCGCCGAATCCCAAGCGCTGGAGCATGATCGACAAAATGCGCGAGCTGAACCGCCTCGCCGAGGAGTTCTGCAAGACCGACAAGCGCCTCGAATACATCAACACCCACGACGCGATGCTAGGCGCTGACGGCAAACCGCTGCCCGACATCTATGCCGACGATCAGCTCCACATGAATGCCAAGGGCTATGCGATCTGGACCAAGATCATCGCCCCGCACTTGCTGAAGTAGTGGATCAGACGAGCCCTTCCTTCACGGCCTTGGCGATGGCACTGCCACGGCTGCGCACCTGTAGCTTTACATAGACGCTACGAATGTATTCATCCGCCGTGTAGTAGCCGATACCGAGCTGTGCGGCGGCGTCTTTGATGGTGCTGCCGTCCACGAGGAGCTTCAGGATGTCCATTTCACGTGGTGTGAGGCCGTAGTCGTTTGGCGAGGCCGTGTTGGCCTTGGAAAACATCTCCAGCACACGACGTGCGATGGTGGGATTGATCGGCGATCCTCCGGCTGCGGCGCTGCGAATGGCGGCGGCGATGTCCTCGGTGCTGGATGTCTTGAGAAGATAGCCTGCCGCTCCGGCGCAGATGGCGCGGAAGATTTTGTCGTCCTCCTCGAACACGGTCAGAATGACGATGGCCGTCTGCGGTGCGAGCTGTCGAAGACGCGCGATGCCGTCGATCCCGTTGATGCCGGGCAGGCCCACATCGAGCAGCAGCACCTGCGGCGCGGACTCGGCGGTCAGTGTGGCAAAGGCATCCTCGCAAGCGGTGAAACGTCGTGAGCATGACATGCCATCGAGGCGGTTCAGGGCGCGTGCGAGGCGCTCGCCGTAAGTCTTGTGGTCCTCGATGAGCCAGACGTGGATGGTTTCAGGCATGGAGCGGAAGTTGGATGGTTAGAACGGTGCCCTCAGGCGTGGATTTGATCTCGGCGCTGCCCTGATGCTTCGCGGCACGGCGGCGAAGATTGGTGAGGCCCATGCCCGCTGTTTCGGCGGCGGGTTCAAAGCCGCGGCCGTTGTCTTTCACCGTCAAAACGAGAGAGTCGCGATCCGGCGTGAGTGAAATGCTCACCTCGGAAGCCATGGCATGACGCGAGATGTTGTGCAGCGCCTCCTTGAACATCAGCATCAGGTCGCGCTGCCGGTCCACGGCCAGGAAGCGTGTCTGCGCATGCCCGTCGATGCGGATGTGGTGATTGACGCCGCGCAGCATCCGGTCGGCCGTTTCACGCAGCAACGTGGGCAGATCATCGGTGCCATAGCGTTCACTCTGCATCAGTCGCGTGATGTCGCGCATCGCGTTCACGGTTTCGTCGGCGATGTCCTTGATCTCCGTCAGATCATCACGCGCAGGCCCGTCCTTCCCGCCTTCGGCGAGAATGTCCTGCGCGATCAAGGCGATGCTGCCCAGGCTGCTGCCGATCTCGTCGTGCAAATCCTGCGCGATGCGCTGACGCAGGCGCTCCATTTCCATCAAACGCGCCCGTCGTTGCCGTTGCAGCCAGATCAGCGCCGCGATGATGCCGAGGACGACGATGGCGATGAGCAAACCGAGACCGAGTCGTTGCCATTGTTGTGTGAAGCTCACGCGTTTGGCATCCAGCACGGCGAGTTGATGCTCCACCTCGCGGCGTTGCGAGAGTCCGGCGAGCCACGCGGGCCAGTCGAGGATGTCCGCACCACTCGCGAAGCCATCGACGAGCGCGTTTTGCGACCAGCCGTCGGCTTCGGTGGAGTCCGAGGCCGTGATGCTGCTGCCGGGCGCGATGTTGTTGCCATCGGACCACACCTGCATCTCCGCCATCGCCAAAACGACGCTGCCATTGCTCACATGTGGCTCCAGCACGTTCAATCGCACAAATCGTGCGCGATGTCCGCCGATGATGCTCACCACATTGTCGCCCGGCAAAGCCGTGTAACTGCCGGATTGCGGCGAGGGCAGCACGCGCGGCAGTTCATTGTCCTCCTCGCGCAGTTCGATCTGATAACGCACCGGAAAACCATAGCCGTGGCTGTGCGAAAACTGTGGCGGCGAAGCGGGAAACAGCCGCACCTCATCCACCATCGCCACTTGGCCGAGGTCAATCTCCACCCACGGATGGCTCGTGGCGCGGAGTTCGCTCACCGGTTTGCTGCGAAAGCCGAGCGCGGGGCTGGAGCGCGTGCCGAGCGGCGGTCCGAGCACCGTGTGACCATCCACGAGATTGATGCGGCCCCAATCCGGGCGCGTGCCCTGGCTGCTGCTCGCCCGCACCGCCGCTGGGCCGATGGCTTCGAGTCGTGCGCCCAGGTTGTGATTGCCTTGCAGCAGCATCACCTCGCCGAGAGCGCAGAAGAATCGCTCCTTGCCACCAATCAGCCGCGTCGCCGTGATGCGCACTTTTTGTGCGAGACCGCCTTTGGCATCGATCACCACGGGCAGCAGTCCCGGATTCGGAAAATCCGCCGCCGTGAAATCTGCGATGATCGTGCGTTCGGGATCTTCGCCTTCGCCCAGCAGCTCCGCATAAAACCGCACCGGAAAGCCATAGCCCGCTCCAACCGCTCCACCATTCGGCGGCGGCGCGATGAGCACCACGGCGTCGATTTTTTGCGCCTGACCAAGATTCAACTCCACCCACTCCGCCTTGTCCGCCGAGGTCGAATACTCACTGTGCCAGCCGAGTCGCTGCGTGAGCTGCACCGGCGGCGTGGCAGGCAAAACGGCGCGATTTTCCTCCAGTCGCACTCGCTCGGCCTCCAGCGTCTGCATTTCAGGAATCCACGCTGTCACCCCGCCAAACGCCGTCCTGCTCCCAAGTAGGAGCACAAGGCAAAGCTGAGTCTGGAAGGGCAGCCGCATGATACTGCGAGCCTAGTGGCGTGAAAGCCGCGATGCCACCGTGTTCTCTCCAGGTCGCCCCCGAACATTCGGGGGCGCTGCACAAAGCCTCCTTCGCCTGCGTTCTGTTACTCGGCCGATGACCTGATTCCCGCGCCGACTGCTCATGCCCTGCTCGTTTCCCATGCTGTTGAATGCTCCGCAGTCTTCCATCGTTCGTGCCGATGCCGCCACTGATTCGAGCCGGAAGTGGGACTCAAAGCGTCGTATGGCAGACGCCATCTAACTTACCACAAATCATGAACTCCTTTCTCGGACACGCCAGCTTGCTCCTGCTCATCTCGATGATGACAAGCCGCACTATCGCCGCTGACATCGAACTCACCGAAACTCTCCTGCTTCCCGAGTGCCACAGCATCGGCTGGGTGCGGGCGAATGCGGGGGTGAAGGGCCAGGGCGCGGGCAACATCATTCTCGATGAATCCAAATGGGGCACGCCTGCGGCGAACCAGGTCATCGAGCAGCATTGGGACTGGGAGCTCAGCGACGCACAATGGGCCGAGGCGGTGAAGCAGAAGGGCGAGGGTAAAAAGGAGGACGTGAAGTTTGATCTGTGGATTCCCGAGGGCATCGGCACGGTGCGCGGTATCGTGACGATCACCGGTCACGGCAGCGGTGAGACGCTCTACAAGCATGCGGAGATGCGGAAGATCGCGCGTGAGCTGCATCTCGCGATCTTCAAGTTTGTCGGCAATCCGATGCAGCGCGGCTTTTGGCCGCGCAGCCTGCTTTACGACCGTTTGAAGGACTTCGGCGCCAAGTCGCAGCATCCCGAACTCGCCCATGCGCCGCTGTTTCTCTACGGCCACTCAAACGGCACCGGCTTCTCCGCCATCTTCACAGCCACTGAGGGATCACGCGTTTGGGGCTGGGTCTCGATGCGGCCCGGCACAACTTATCAGGTGTATCAGCCCGGCGCGGCGAAAGTGCCCGGCATGATCATCTTTGGCGAGGACGACGCCTTCTTCGCCCGCCCGTCCAAGGAGCAGAACATGGCCGTCGTCGATGCCATGCGAAAAAAACACGCCGCGCTCTGGCATTACGCCGTCGAGCCGAAGACCGGCCACGGCCCCGGCGAGAAGACCTGGCCGCTCGTTTTCTCCTTCCTGCGTCACAGCTTCGCCGCACGCGTGCCTGCGGATGCTGATTCAGCGAAAGGGCCGGTGAAGCTGAACGAACTCAAGGCCGAGTCTGGCTACCTCGGCCAAAACTGGAACGCAGCGACAGGCGGTTACCAAACTTTGCCAATAGCGCCCTTGGCCGATTTCAACGGCGACAAGTCCATCGCCTCCTGGCTCCTCAATGCCGGGTTCGCCGCCGACTGGCAGACCTTCCAACGCGATGGCCAGATCATCCATCACATGCCATGAGTGCCATCGATCACATCGCTCCCTTTATATTCCACAAGTCGCTCGTCGGCATTTGGGGGCCGATCCTGTTGCTCGCCATCCCGCCAGCGATCAAAACCAAGTCTTGGAAATCATTCTTTCGTTCCCTCCTTTGGGTGTCCTTGGGCATCGTGGTGCCTGTTGGATGGTTCCTCCTTTCGACCGGCTTGCTGGCTGAATGGAAAGGTGGTTGCCGTTTTGGGGCATGGGATTGTTTCGTGGTCGGAAAGCTTTGGTTGTCTCCGTTGGTCATGTGGGCTCTGGCGGCTCTCTACGTGCGGGTTATTTGGAAGACGGAGAATCCCACTCAGAGATGGATCGTCCTCGGTTACTGGACCGGGGCTGTTGTCAGCACGATTTGCCTGATTCACGGATTGATCTTCTACGCCGAAGCTATTTTTCAGATTTGGCCATTCACCGTTCCCATCGCGGTTTCAGCCTACTACGTCACAGTATCGCGAAGGCTGCTTGCAGCGAATCAGACGAGCTGGTCCGAACTGATCGGGGCCATGCTCGGCGGGTTGCCACTCTGGGCGGCGAGTGTCTGGCAATCTTTGAGAACGTATTCTGACCTGCCTGACCAGGCTCCAGAGTGTTTCGTCGTCACCGCAGCTTCCCGCGGGCATCCTTGGCTGGTTGGTCCCCATCAAGTGATCCAACGACACCACATAGATCGGCAGGTGAACAAACAGTTGGTCACGTTTTGGAGACTGGAAGGCGCTTGGCATACGGCTTCGCCGATGTCTCATCGGATGTTCAGATGCGTGTACAACCGCATCGGTCCCGCTGTCGCGCGCCGCATCCGGCACCCGCTGCTCGCCGATGTCGCATTTCTCGCACTGAAGCCCTTCGAGTGGATCGCGAGGATCATTCTTTGGATCAGCCAGAACCTTCATTCGAATCGCTAAATCCACCACTCCAAGCACCCATGAAACTCACGCTCGCTCTCTTCTTATCCCTCTGCGTCCCCGCTTTCGCGCTCGATCCTCACGTCGAAGCCGTCATCCGCGCCGTGGAGGGCGCGAAGGGCAAGGTGGAGAAGACCGAGGACGGGCAGAGCCTCAAGCTCGTCGATCTCGCCGTTCCCGGTGCCGGACCGCATGACCATCGGGAGAGCGATCCGTATGATGCGGCGTTCTTCGAGCATCTCGGCCACATCACCACGCTGGAGTCGCTGAATGTCATCTCGACGAAGGCCAATGACGAA
>DAORHS010000195.1:0-7721 GCA_035438165.1 Prosthecobacter sp. | reverse complement strand
AACTGCTCCCCGATGCCCGCCCCGCCGACCTATCTGCTCGTGGACGGCCACAGCGTCATCCACGCGTGGCCGGAGCTGCTGCGCGAGCACCGGGTCTCCGCACGCCGTCATCTGGCCCGCAACGAACTGCTGAAACGTTTGCGCAACTTTCAGGACATGACCGGCACACAGGTCGTCGTCGTTTTCGACGGCGCCAGACAGGGCACGAACGAGGAACGCGAGCCGCAGGGCCTCCAGATCATCTACGCCGATCCCGGCACCACGGCGGACACAGTCCTCGAACGCCTCGTCGCACGATACGGCAAAGAGCGGCCCATGCGCGTCGTTTCCGCCGACGGCATGGTGCGTGAAACAATTCTGTCACTTGGAGCCGAGTGGATCAGCCCCGAAATCCTCCGCAGCCTGTGCGATGCCGCCGAAACCAGCATGCGCAGCCGCCTTGCCTGATTCCTTTTCACGCTTTAACATCCACTCCAATGAGACTGATTCCCACTTTCCTGTTCCTGACGCTGGGCATGGCCTCCGCATGGGCCCAGGCCCCCAAGCCCGCAGGCCAGCCCCAAGCCTCTGACGAAGTGAAAAAGCTGCTCATGGAAGCCCGCGACATGCGCGTGCAGCAGCGTTTCACCGATGCACTCGAAAAACTGGAGGCGGCGCAGAAGCTCGCCCCCAATCTGGCCGACATCTATGCCCTGCGCGGAGACATCTACCTGGCTCCCCGACGCCGTGATTTCACGCTCGCGCTGCCCGAGTTTCAAAAAGCGGCCGAACTCCAGCCGGACAGTCCGCTGCCCAAGTTCAACCTGGCTGAATATTACTTCGTGAAACACGAGTTTGAGACCGCCCTCCAGTCCTTCACCAAGCTGACCAGCGACTACCCCAAGCTGCCGATGGTCATCCGCCATCTCGTTCATTACAAACGCGCGCTCTGCGAGCTCAAGCTGGGACATCGTTCGGCCGCGGAGCAGATCGTCGCCGACAACTTCACCTTCATGGATGACACCCCCGCCTACTACTTCAGCAAATCAGCGCTGGCCTTCGATCTGGGCGACACGAACAAAGCCAACGAATGGATCAAGCGCGGCGTGGCGGTGTTCAAGGGCCCGAACTGCGAACCGTATTACGACGCGTTCAAAGAACTGCGCTGGGTGCCTGACATGGATCTGGCCGTCCCCAAGGATGAGCCCAAGCAGCCGTGAAGTGGCGCATCGCAGCTGATACAGGCGGCACCTTCACCGACTGCCACGCTCTCGACCCGCAAGGCCGTGAATCCCGCTGCAAAGTCCTCTCCACCGGCCACCTTCGCGCCGTTTTGAATAGCAAGACGGACACTCTTGTCCGTCTGACAGGCCTCCCGCCTTTGCCCGACGCTTTCCTCATCGGTTTTCGCATCCACGCCGCGGGTGATTCGAATCATCGCATCATCACATCATTCAATGAGGCCACCGGCGAGATCATCCTCGACTCCTCTCCGCCCTGGCCGGCCGGCACGCTGCTCGAACTCACCACCGGTGAGGAAGCCCCCGTGCTCGGTGCCCGCATTCTCACGAACACGCCGCCGGGAGGTGACTTCCCGCCGCTGAGTCTCCGCATCGCCACCACGCGGGCCACCAACGCCCTGCTGGAGCACAAAGGCGGCCGCATCGCGCTCTTCATCACGCGCGGCTTTGGTGATCTCCTTCAAGTCGGTGACCAGCGTCGCAGCGATCTCTTTGCACTCAGACACGAGCCACGGCCCATCTTCCACGAATGCGTTTGCGAGGTGCCGGAACGCATCGGCGTGAACGGCGAAGTACTCGAACCGCTCAACGAAGCGGCCGTTCGTGCAGCCGCGCTCGATTGCGTTGCCCAAGGCATCACCACGGCCGCCATCTCATTGCTTCACGGTCATGTGCATCCGCAGCACGAACTGCGCGTGTCCGAAATCCTGAGCGAATGCGGCTTCATCCATCTGACGCTGTCACACCAGACCGCCGCCTTTGCCAAACTGCTGCCGCGCACGCAGAGCACGGTGGCGGACGCGTATCTGCACGCGCCCGTGCAGTCCTTTCTCAACGGCATCCGCCGTGTCTCGCCGGACATGCAGGTCATGACCAGCGCCGGCGGATTGAAAACAGCCGATGACATCCGCCCCAAGGACATGCTCCTCAGCGGCCCTGCGGGTGGGGCCATCGGCGCGGCGAATGCGGCGCGGCGGCTGGGCATCACGAAAGTCATCACGTTCGACATGGGCGGCACCAGCACGGACGTGGCGCGCATCGACACGCGGCCTGGCTATCGCTTCTCGCAGGATGTCGCGGGCATGAAGCTGCTCGCGCCCTGCGTCGCCATCGAAACCGTCGCTGCTGGCGGCGGATCGATCTGCCGCATGTCGCATCACGGCCTCGCTGTCGGCCCAGAGAGCGCCGGCTCCAATCCCGGCCCCGCCTGCTACGGCAAAGGCGGGCCGCTGACCATCACTGACGTCAATCTGCTGCTCGGACGCTTCGATCCCGCACGTGCGCCAATCCCGCTCGACGTGGAGGCTTCCCAACAGCGTCTGAGCGAACTCCATGCACAGACCGACGGCAGCTTGAGTGAAACCGAGCTGCTTCATGCCCTCCTCCGCCTCGCCATCGAGCACATGGCCGACGCCATTCGCCGAATCTCGATTGGCGAAGGCTACGATCCCGCCGATCACGCGTTGCTGGCTTTTGGCGGTGCTGGTCCGCAGCACGCATGCGCCGTCGCCGAGACGCTGGGCATGAAAACGATCCTCGTTCCCGAGCATGCAGGCATCCTCAGTGCCGTCGGTTTGCAGGAGGCCGTGCCGGAGGTCATTGAGGAAACGGAAATGCGCATGCCGCTGGCGGCATTCCTGGAGTCGCTGAGCGACGACAAAGTGGTCCGCACAGTCCCCTGTGCGGTGCTCCGCAACGCCACAGCATCCCGCATGAACCCGAAGCTGTCCGCGTGCGATGCTCCAATGCGCAAACGCAATCAGGAAACTGCCACGCGCCGCACAAAGGATTGTGCGGACCACTTTGCTATCGCAGAACTCCGCCTCAAGGGCCAGGACACGCCGATTCAGGTCGAGTTTGAGAATGCCGCCGATCTTCCGCGACTCTACCGCAAAGCCTACGAGCGACTCTTCGGCTACTCGCCTCCCGCCAATCGCGAAATCGAACTCGTCAGCATCCGCATCATCATCAAGGAGGGGGAGACTCCCGTCTCTCCCCTGCTTACCCGGACGGCTCCGGTCATTCCCACCCCCGCGCTCATCCAGGACGCCTTCTCCACCATCGTCGTCACACCCGGCTGGAACGTCGAACACGTCAAAGGCTTCGGCCATGTGCTCCACAGCGATCAAATCGCCATGCCCGCAGCCACGCTCGAACGCGATCTGCTCCGCCATCGTTTCCACTCCATCGTCAGCGACATGGGCGCCCTGCTCTGCCGCACGGCCATCTCAACGAACATCCGCGAGCGGCTCGACTACTCCTGTGCGCTGCTCGATCCGCAGGGACGCCTGCTTTCCAGTGCACCACACATCCCGGTGCACCTCGGAGCGCTCGGCGTATGCGTTCGTGAAGTCGCGAAGGCGGTTCCGATGCGGCCGGGGGACACGATCATCACCAATCATCCCGCGTTCGGCGGATCGCATCTGCCGGACATCACGCTCATCACGCCGGTGTATGATTCAACCGGTCAATTGCTCGGTTACATCGCCAATCGCGCCCACCACGCTGAAATCGGCGGCATCACACCGGGTTCCATGCCTGCGAGCGCCACGCGCTTGATCGAAGAAGGCGCCGTCATCACTCCAAGACATCTGATTCGCGGCGGCCTGTCGTGTTTTGATGAAATCAGCTCCCTGTTGAGCACCGGGCCTTATCCCACGCGCAATCTGGCCGACAACCTCGCCGACCTGCACGCCCAACTCGCCGCCAATCTG
This sequence comes from Prosthecobacter sp., assembly GCA_035438165.1. Lineage (GTDB taxonomy): Bacteria > Verrucomicrobiota > Verrucomicrobiia > Verrucomicrobiales > Verrucomicrobiaceae > Prosthecobacter. Next base: position 3,787 of record DAORHS010000195.1, on the reverse strand, counting down.
CATGGAGTGGAACGATTGCGTGCGCTGGCAGGTGAATCACTCGCATCAACAATGCAAAGCATCCTGGATCACTCGGCGCAGGTCATGCGCGCTCAAATCGACCGTCTGCCCGATGCGATTGCTGCCACCGAGAAACTTGATGACGGCTCTCCCATTGCCGTTTCGATACGCAAGGCCCGAGGAAAGCTCATCCTGGATTTCACCGGCACGTCCCCCGTCCATCCGCGCAATCTCAATGCCACCACGGCCATCGTGCGCAGTGTCGTGCTGTATGTCATGCGGCTCATGCTTCAGGAAGATCTACCGTTAAATGAAGGCCTGATGGAGCCGGTGGAAATCATCTGCCCGGAATCCCTGCTCAATCCCGCCTTCACCGGCGATGCGTCTCGCGATCCTGCCGTAGTCGGCGGCAACGTCGAAGTGAGCCAGCGCCTCGTGGACACGCTGATCAAGGCGCTCGGCCTGCAAGCCTGCAGCCAGGGCACCATGAACAATTTCCTCTTTGGTGGGGCTGGCTTCGGCTACTACGAGACCATCGCAGGAGGCTCCGGTGCCGGAGAGGGCTACAATGGAGCCCATGCGCTGCATACGCACATGACGAACACGGCCATCACCGATCCTGAGATCATCGAACAACGCTACCCCGTGCGTCTGCGCCGGTTTGCGATCCGTCACGGCTCCGGAGGAGATGGTCAGTGGCGCGGAGGCGATGGTGTGATTCGCGAGTTCGAGTTTTTGGCACCCCTGACGGTGAGTCTCCTCACGCAACATCGCGTGGAAGCTCCGTTTGGTCTGAACGGCGGTTCTCCTGGGCAGCGAGGACATCAAACCCTGACCCGAAATGGCCAAACGACAAACCTCGATGGCTGCGCCTCTTTGGAAGTTCAGGAAGGAGACCGTGTGACCCTCGAAACACCCGGCGGCGGCGGCTGGGGCCTCAAGGCTTCTTGACCGCCACCGTGAGCCACGGGTGTGTGTCGCTCATGATGAGCAAATCTCCACGAGGTTCGGTAAACGGGATCGCATAACTCGCAGTGAACGTCTGAGGGGAATCAGGCATACCGGCGACGAGTTCCACTCCAAAGGGTGCCTGGCTCACGGCGGCATCCGCTGCTGCTGTCAGCTTGAGTTTCACCTCGCCACCCTTGGCGGGCACCTCGACTTCGGAACACGTCACGCCAGCCGGCAGTTGCGTGGCTCTGGCCATGATCTTGCCGCCGAAGGTGCCATTGGTCTTCACCGTGACTTTGACCTCCACAGTCTTGCCGCCCTCGATACGGTAGGCGTGCGTATCGAGCGTTGCGGTCAGGCGCGGCGTGAAGGGGGTGACCGAGAGTTCGTAAACGTGATCCACGCTGCCGTGTTGAAAGCGGTCGGCCACGACGAGCGCATACTCACCGTCCTTCGGTGCCTTCCACTTCAACGAAGGATCGGTGTTGTCCGCGTCATCGGCCTGCTGCAGCACTTTGCCATCGGCGTCCTCGATGCGCAGCGTCGCGTCGAGCGGACTGCGGAGCGCGTAGGCCCGCACATCGATCTGCCATTCGTCACCTTTCTTTGCCGTGACGGTGAAACGGTCTTCTTCAGCGGCCTTGCCGATGCTTCCGGTGATCGTCGCCGGGACCGCCAGCGTCTTGGGCTCGTTGATCGCAACGGCGGCTTTGGGTTCATCGGTCACTGTGAGCCGATAGACATGAATCGCGCTGCCCTTGAGTGACACATCGGCCGCCGGTGGATGCGCGAAGGCAAAGAGCTGCACCAACAACGTGCCATCCGAGGTGGGCGTGTATTCGATGCGCGGATCGAGATTGTGCGTGTCATGTCCGGAGGCGAGTTCGATGCCGCGTTCGTTCAACAGGCGCATCGCCGGATCCATTGGCGAACCGAGCGCGTAGCCGTGCACCTCCAGTATGATGCGTTTGCCTTTCTGCACACGAATGGCGTGTGTGTCCACGTCGCCGGACTTTTCCAGCACGCCGTTGATGGTCACATTCATCTTCGCCTCGGCGGTTTTGACGTCGGCGAGGCCATCGTTGGGTTCCTTCTCGATGACTTCTTCAAACCTGCCCACCTCGATGATGCGCGGCTGCGTGGCACCTTCGTCGTTGTAAAGGCGCAAGAGATACGCGCCGGGCGCGGCATCCTTGGCGATGTTGAGGAAGTACTTCTTCGGCTTGTCGCCCGCCAGCACGACGAGGTGCGGATCGCTCGTCCAGGCAACGGGCGAATCTTTCTCCAGCCCTTTTCCGGAAACGACGAACTCCACGCGGCCACCGGGAGCACCACCGGCAGGAAAAAGGCTCTCAAAGGCCGGAGGCGCAGCGAATGTCGGAATGCAGAATGACGAATGCAGAATGGCGAACGCCAGCAGACGACGGCCATTCGTCATTCGACGTTTCCCATTCGGCATTTCACCAGGCATCACGCAAACAGCTCGCGGATGGGCCGGCCGCCGTTGATGAGCTGCACGGGACGTCCGGTGTTGGTGTGCAGCACCTGATGCGGATCAATGCCCAGCTTCGTGTAAAGCGTGACGGCGAAATCCTCCGGCGAGTAGATGTTGTCGCTGGCGTAGTAGCCCTTGGGATCGGTGGCACCGACGATGCCGCCGCGTGGGACTCCCGCGCCCGCGAACAGGATGTTCATCGCTCCCGGCCAGTGATCGCGACCGCTGTCCTTGTTGATCTTGGGCGTGCGGCCAAATTCGCCGAGGGCCACGACGAGCGTGCTTTCCAGCAGGCCACGACGGTCGAGGTCGGTGATCAGGCCTGCCATGGCCTGGTCAAACTTTTGCATGAACTCGCCTTTGCAGGTCTTGAAGAGTTCGCGGTGATGATCCCAGCCGCCGTAGTTCACCGTCACAAACGGCACACCGACTTCGACGAGACGACGCGCAAGCAGCATTCGCTGGCCGAGGTCGTTACGGCCGTAGAGGTCACGTGTCTTTTCGTCTTCGAGCGAGATGTCGAAAGCCTCCTGTGCCGGCTTCGATGCGATCAAATCCACCGCCTGACCGTAGAACGTGTCAAAACTCACCGCCGGATCTTCCGCGACGGCATCATTGAGACGCTTCATGCGGTCGAGCGAGTGGCGCAGTTCACGGCGGGCCAGACCACGCGCTTCGGAAATGTCGGAGGGCAGCACGACGTCGCGCACTTTGAAACCCTTGGAATTGGGATCACCACCAGCGACGAACGGTGCGTGTTCAGCGCCGAGGAAATTCGGTCCGCCGCTGCGGGTCATGCTCGGCAGCGTCATGTAGGCGGGCAGACCGTTCTTCACGCCGCGCTTGTAGCTCACCACACTGCCGAAGGACGGATGGAAGGTCACGAAGGCACCACAGCCGACCGGCACCGGCGTCGGCGCTCCGGTCATCATGTAATGATTGCCGCCGCCGTGGTTGGGATCCTTGTGCGTCACACTGCGCAGCACCGTGAACTTGTCCGCCGCCTTAGCGAGGTGCGGCACGGATTCGGAGAACCGCACGCCCGGCACGCTGGTCGGGATCGTGCCTAACTCGCCGCGAATCTCGCTCGGCGCATCCGGCTTCGGATCAAACATCTCGTAGTGCGAAGGCCCGCCGTCGAGCCACACCAGAATGCAGTTCACCGGACGTGCGAGCGAAGGCTGTGGCGCCGTGGCGGCCATGGCCCGTGCTCTCATCAGGTCGGTGAAGCCCAGTCCACCACCGGCGGCGGTGAGACCGAGCTTCAAGAAATCACGCCGCATGTGACCGGCGCAGTTGTGGGTAAGTCGTGACATTCAGGGGGTGAAGGACCCGCAAATT
>DAORHS010000194.1:0-7730 GCA_035438165.1 Prosthecobacter sp. | reverse complement strand
CAACACCGGCAAGGCTTTGCCTCTGCTGCTGGACGCTTTCCGGAGCCTGTCGCTGACGGAAACCTGGGAACTCGTGCTGGTGGACGACGGCAGCTCGGATGGCACGTTCGCAGCGGCGAAACGACTGCTCGAGGGCTTTCCGGCACCAGTGATTCTGGTGGAGTTGGCGCGAAACTTTGGCGAGCATGCGGCGGTGCTGGAAGCTTACCGCCGCTCGCGCGGCCGGTTCGTGGTGAACCTCGACGACGACTTGCAGAATCCTCTGAGCGAAGCTCTCAAACTGCTCCGGCACCTGCGCGAATCCGGCGCCGAGGTGGTTTACTCCTCCTACGCGGAGAAGAAACATCACTGGGCCCGCAATGTGTTGAGCTGGCTGGCGAATCGCAGCGCCACGTTTCTGCTCGGCAAGCCGGGGGATCTCTATTTGTCCAGTTTCCGGGCGCTGCGGCGTGAGCTTGTTGAGCGGATCGTCCGGTATCGCGGCCCCTATCCCTACATCGACGGCCTGATTCTCGGCGCCACCAACCGCATTGAGACATTGGAAGTCCATCATGAGGAACGGGTCGGTGGGCGCAGCGGCTACACCCCGCGCAAGCTGATCCGCCTGGCGATGAGCCTGCTGTTTGATTTCAGCGTCATGCCGCTGCGCATCGCCAGTTTGCTTGGGGGGCTGCTGTGCTTGCTGGGAGTCTTGATCCTCGCCGAGGTGGTGATCGAGACTCTCTTCGTCGGACAGCGGCAGCTGGGCTGGGGCTCATTGATGGGAGCGCTGGCCGTTTTCAGCGGTGCACAACTGCTGATGCTGGGCCTCATCGGTGAATATCTCGGGCGCGCTTTCCTGACGGTTTCCGGCAAGCCGCAGTCGCTCGTGCGTGAGGTCATCCAACACGAAAGGCAGACGACATGATCCAGGAGACCGCCATCGAGACCTGTTCCGTGCGCGGCGTGCGCCTGTATGAGATGCGCCATGTCGTGGACCATGTGCGGGGTCATCTCGCGGCGCTGGAGTTCACCCGCGACCTGCCGTTCGTGCCGCAGCGCATTTTCCTGACGCATGGCATCCCCTCATTGCAGACTCGTGGCGAGCATGCGCATCGTCGGTGCGAGCAGTTTCTTGTGTGCGTTCATGGTGAATGTCATCTCCGGGTCGATGACGGGGGAAACAGCGAAGAGTTCTGCCTGAATCGTCCGACGTTCGGCGTGCTGGTGCCTTCGATGGTGTGGGCGGCGGAGCACCTGCATTCGCCGGATTCCGTGCTGATGGTGCTCGCATCGCGTCCGTACGAGGCGGAGGATTACGTTCGTGATTACCAGGCGTTTCTGGCTATGGTGAAACAACCGCAAGCAGCGTCATGAAAGCCAGCACCATCAATGCCTTGTTCCAGCCAGAGCTTGAGAGGCCGCCGCCCGGCTGGCTGCCTGCGCTGACGGGGCTGATGCGCCGGCAGCCGGTGTGGATTGCCACCGTGATCCCGGTGGTGCTGACGCTCTTCATGGGCTGGCTGGATGCGGTCACCGGCTGGGAGCTGAGCCTGTTCATTTTTTACGCGGTGCCGATCGTTCTGGCGGTCTGGTGGGCTAGCACGGTTGCGGGCCTCTTCCTCGCGCTGATTTGCGGCGTTGTCTGGTGGTTTGCCAATGTAGGCACGAATCCCTATGAAACGACGCTGGGATATGCCTGGGCGCTGATCAACCGGGAGTTCTACTTCGGTGTCGTGGTGTTCGCCGTGACTGCGGTGCGCAAAAAACAGGATGCAGACGCGGCCCAGATTCAGATCCTGGAGGAACGCAGGCGTCTGGAGCAGGACATCGTTGCCGTGAGTGAGCACGAGCAGCAGCGCATCGGGCAGGACCTGCATGACGGTCTGTGCCAGCATCTCGCAGCCATCGGCTGCGCGGCGCGTGTGCTGGCGGAGGATCTGCAGGCGCAGAAGCTGTCCGAGGCGCGCGATGCGGTCATGATTGAGGAGTCCATCCAGCAGGCCGTGCTCGAGGCGCGCAATCTGGCGCGCGGCATTTTCCCCGTGCATGTGGACCGCAGCGGGCTCGCGGCGGCGCTGATGGATCTCGGCAAAATGATGAGCCGGCTCACCGGCACCGCCATCGTGGTCAAGGACTGCGTGGATGTGCCGGTGGATGCGCCTGAAGTCTCCATGCATCTCTACCGCATCGCCCAGGAGGCCGTGGCCAACGCGGTGAGGCACAGCGGAGCGACGGAGATCACCATCACGATGAAGCTCGCGGACGACGAACTGGAACTGCGGGTCGAGGACAACGGCAGGGGCATGCCGCCCCATTCCAGAAACCGTGGCGAGGGCATGGGGCTGCGCACCATGCGCTACCGCGCCCAGGCTCTGCGGGCCAGGTTTGCCGTGGGGCGGCGCCCCGAGGGCGGGACTTTCGTATGCTGCGTCCTGCAACTCCAACACCTCCGACATCACAACGATCATGAAGACACTTGAAGGAAAATCAGCCAATGGTTACAAGGTGCTCCTCGTCGAGGACCACCCCATGTTCCGCGAACATCTCGGCCAGCTCATCGACCGTGATCTCGGCATGTCCGTCTGCGGCGAGGCGGACAACATCCGGGATGCCATGCGCTTGATCCACGAAACGCAACCCGACATTGCCATCGTGGACATCACCCTGCGCGGCTCGAGCGGTCTGGAACTGCTCAAGGACATCAAGGCGCAGGGGCTGGACATCAACGTGCTCGTGCTCTCCATGCATGACGAGGAACTCTACGCCGAGCGTGCCCTGCGCGCCGGTGCCAAGGGCTACATCACCAAGAACGAAGCCTCCACGGAAGTGATCCAGGCCATCCGCTGCGTGATGAAAGGGGAGGTGTATGCCAGCAGGCAGATGACGGCGAAACTGCTGGAGCGCATGACCCAGAAGCGCAGCAATGCCGAACTCGCCGGCATGGAAACCCTGGCCGACCGTGAGCTGGAGGTGTTTCAAATGCTCGGCCGTGGAAGGAGCACCCGCGACATCGCCCAAACACTCAATCTGGGGGAATCCACTGTGGAAACCTACCGGGCGCGCATCAAGGAGAAGCTTCAATTACGCAGCGCCGCCGAGCTGTACCTGCGTGCCGGACAGTGGGTGCGTGACCACGGTGCCTGAATCACGAAGCGTGCGTGAAATCGGCCGCTTGTAGCCATGGACGCTACAAGCCTTGTCTTTTGCCGCGATGGGATGCTTCGAGGCAAAATCCCTCCGGTTTAATTCAGCCATTGAGAAAATATGTCCAAACGTCGTCGCAATAAGCACCCAAAGCTCAAATCCGTGACGCATTGCAGCTCTCAGGGATCTGAAACTAACTGCGCACCGCCAGAAATGGCACCTTCGATCAGTCCCGAGACGCCGGGTTCAGTGTCGCATACGCGGTGGGTTCATGCCGCCATGGCAGCCTTGCTGATGGGGGTCTGTGCCAGCCTTTATGTGTGGACGGCGGATTTCCCCATGGCCTTCGACGACCATACGTACCTCATGGATAATCCCTTTTTCCGCGAGGGTGCCAGCTTCGACTACTTCAAGGACTTCAAGGAGTTTGCCAATCGGCCGGCGCAAATGGGCTCGGATCCGGACTATGCCGTCAATTCCATCCTGCGCCCCGTCGCTTACGTGGGCTTCTATTGGAACTACATGGCGGATGGATTCAATCCGCGCTGGTTTCGTGTGATCAACATCCTCATCCATGGATTCAATTCGATCCTGATTTATGCCTTGGTGAGCCTGCTTCTGAGGAAGTCTGACAAAACCAGCTCCCTGAAGCCGGGGTCCGTTTTGTTCATTGCGACCACCGCCGCCCTCCTTTTTGCGGTGCACCCGCTGGCGATCGAGTCCGTCACCTACATCGTCCAGCGGTTCACCTCCCAGGTGGCGATGTTCTCGCTGTTGAGCCTGTGGCTGTATTTTCTGTCCGTTTCGGCGAAGTCACGCCCGGCTCTCTGGCTCCTGCGCGCGGGCTCCGTTGTGGCGGTCCTGCTTGCCATGCAGACCAAGGAGGATGCCGTCACCGTACCCGTGCTCGCGGTCCTGCTGGACTGGCTTGTGCTCGGCACGCGTCTGCGTCCTGCCCTCTCCAGGGCCCTGCCATTGCTGCTGTGCCTGCCGCTCATACCGCTGCTCGTCATCCTCACGGCCGCGGCCCAGCATGGCGGCCTGGACATGTATGCCGCCATGAACATCGTGAACTCCAGGGATGCGCCCCTGAACCACTGGCACTACATCGTCACCGAACTCACGGTCGTGGCGCACTATCTGCGGCAGTTCTTCTGGCCGAAAGGTCTGAACCTCGATCCGGAATGGCCCAAATACGAATCCCTCTGGCAGGCGCCGGTGTTGCTGTCCTTGATCGTCCTGGCGGGTCTCGTGGCCTCCGTCTGGTGGATGTTCCGCCGTTTTCGCGGCGATGTGCGTTTTGCCCTGGGCTTCGTCGGTGTGCTTTGGTTTTTCATCACGGTGTCCGTGTCCTCGGGAGTGGTGCCGCTGCCGGACTTCGTGGCGGAGCACCGCAGCTACCTGCCATCCGTCGGCATCTTCGTTCTCGTCGCATGCCTGCTGGACCGGGTGCGGCTCGCCTCTGGAGCCTCACGTCTTCTGGTGCCCATGGTCACCGTGCTGGCCGCTGCGGCCCTTTCATGGAAGACCTGCTTCCGCAACGAGGTCTGGAGCACGCGTGAGAGCCTCTGGGAGGACACCGTGGCCAAAAGCCCGGGCAAGTACCGAACCTGGGGAAATCTCGGGGCGGCCTACTCGGATTCCGGAAAGGACGACAAGGCGGTGGAGTGCTTCCGTGAAGCGCTCAAGGTCGAACCGCGTTTCCAGAACGGGCTGCTCAATCTCTCCAACTCGCTGCTTCGTCTGAACAAACCCAAGGAGTCGCTCGATACCACCCTTGAGCTGATCAAAATAGATCAGACCGCCGCCTCCAAGCCGCCGGTGGCATTCACTCTCGGCCTCGGACTTGCCGGAGTCGGCCGGTATGACGATGCGGTTTCCGTGTTCAGGTCGATCATCGAAGCGGCGCCCAACGACCCCCAGACCCGGAAGGCGCTGGCCCTGGTTTACATGCAGACGGGCCTGCCTCATCGCGCGCTGGATCACCTGCATCATGCCGCCAGTGTTCAGCCCGGAGATCCGCAGTTGAAGGAGATGATCACCGCCGCTGAAAACGCCCTGGCTCAGAAGCGGGGCGGACGCTGAGCCACGCCTCGTGTCTCGTCTTCATCAGCCCGGCGCGCTGGGTGGTTTTGACAGCGCTCTCATCCATTCAGTGACAATGCGCAGCACTTTCTCGCGCTTGCGGAAAAACAGGAAGTGATCCCCATGGAAAATAGCTCCCTCCTTTTCCCGAAAGGTTCCTCCTGAACGGAAAAAAGAGGAAGTTTGGGGCGGAAAGCCAGCCTGTTTTCCCGCTCAGGCAAACCTGCGTACGATTTCCGCGAGCCTGCGGGGAAAAAGGCAGGACTGCGTGGGATTTCCGCGTGCCTTATTCGGACGGGGGCATCTTGCTCTCCATGGGCGAACTCAAGGCAGTTCCTTGAGCTGAATATGGCGGTATTCCATCACGCCGCGATCGCCTTCGAGACCGATGGGTCCGGTGGCGGGCAGGGCGAGCGCGGCTTCGAGCACTTCGCCGTTGCAGGTGCAATGCGCTACGCCGTCCTTCACCTCGACGACCATCTGGTTCCACTCCTGTGGCTTGTACTGCTTCAGATCCTTGTAGGGACCAGCCACGAGGTAGTCGCGGCACTGAAGCTGCGGCTTGCGGATGAAGACGCCGCTGTCAGCGTTCACCGAGGCGCGGAATTCGAGCTTCAGAATGAAATTTTTCGGGAACTCCGCCACCGTGTAGATCTGCCCCGTGAGCTTGTCCATTTCCTCGGGAAAGGTCACGGCGATGGCGCCGTCCTTCACGATGTAGCGCCCTGCGTCCGCCGCCTCGGTCTTGCCGTCGTGCTTCGCGGTCACCTCGCCGATCTTCGGGTCCTTGCGGTCCGTCTTCGCGCGGAAGCACCAGCCGGTGAGGTCCTTGCCGTTGAAAAGAGACGTGAAGCCGGCCTCCGGCGTCCAGTCTTCAGCGTGAAGCGATGAAATGGTGAGGGCGAGGAGGAGGGCGATGTGTTTCATGGTTGGATGGGAATGGACTTTCGTCCCGCACTCAACGTAATCAAGCAAGTTGATGGCTGATGCGATCCCGGCGACATCACATGCTTTTAGGACGCGCAAATTCAGTGACGATGCGCTCGAGTTCTCTGCCGCCAAACGGCTTGTTGAGGTAGGCTGTGGCACCAGCCGCCAGGCACTTTTCTTTGTCGGCGGCACCCGCGAGCCCTGAGAGGCTGATGATGTTCACGTTGCGGGTTTTGGGGTCAGGGGCTTCGCGGATCTGCCGGATCGCCTGCAGCCCGTCCAGAACCGGCATGCGCACGTCCATCAGGATGAGATCGGGCTGGAGGGTGAGGGCCATGTGGACGGCCTCGCGGCCGTCTCTGGCGGTGATGACCTGAAAGCCGAGGCTTTCGAGAAAATTGCGGGTGACGGCGATGAGCGCGGGCTGATCGTCGGCCAGCAGGATGGTGGGCTGAAGGGATGATGGGAAGATCGGCGCCGGTTTATCTGTCTCCAGAGCTTCAGGAGGACGTTGCTCCTGTTCGGGGACTGTCGAAGCCACCGTCTCCGCCGGCAGATGGATGGATATGCGGACGTCTGACCCTGCGGTCTCATGCATGGCAAGGGTGCCCTGCTGAAGCTTCACTAACTTTTGCAGCAAGGCCACGCCGATGGGCTTCACCCTTTGCAGCCGACCGAGGAGTTGTGACGGTGTGGGGTCATCATCGTCCGAAAGAGGCCGGGCCTTGGCCGGGATGGAATGACCGGCGCTGCCCCGGGTGCGGAGGTGCAGTCCGCCGCCGTCAGAGGAGACACAAAGCATGACACGTGCCCCCGTCGGGATGGTCAGAATGGAGGCGGAAAGCAATTCGGTGATGATTTGGCTCAGGCGGCGCATGTCGGTCATGACGGTGAGGTTCCGTGGCTGGATGTCGGTGACGACCTGGGCGGAACGCGAGTGAGCGAGATCCGCCACCAGTTGCAGACACTTTTCGCACGTCTCGCCCACCCGGCAGGCGACTGGGTTCGCTGGGGAGCCACCCGTTTCAAGCTTGCCGAGCTCGACCACATCCGCCACGAGCTGCACCACCTGTCGTGCACTGGCTTGAATGGATGCCAGCGCAGTCTTTTGGGCCTCTGCCAGCGGGCCATAGATTCCTTCAACCAGTGACTCCACATGGGCAATGATGCTGCTGAGCGGATTGCGCAGTTCATGCCCCATGCTGGCGAGGAACTCATGCCTTTCAGCCGCCACACCCGGTGCGATCAGCCCTTCGGGAGGCGCGGCGACCGAAGGCTGGTCTTCAATGCAGCCTAAATCATCATTCATTATCATGCTTCCACGGGGCACTTGTCAGATTTGTTGTATGTTACCGGAATCTTAGACAAAAATTAGATCATAGGAGCATTTATGCAGCAGGCAAATTGCCATTCCAATCGTTCGAGAAGATCTCATGTGATCTTGCTTGTGGAGGATCATGACATTTATCGCGATGTCGTGCGGGCTGCCATGGGAAAATATCTGCCGGAGGATGAGATGGTGGAGGCGGACAGCGTGGAGGCTGCTCTCCGCATGCTGCAACTGCGAACGATCGATTTGATGGTCGTGG
>DAORHS010000193.1:0-7733 GCA_035438165.1 Prosthecobacter sp. | reverse complement strand
ATGGTTTACACGCTCGCACGGCGGGACAATCCGAAGTTCGTGCCCGCCACCTATCGCCTGCAAAAGATCGGCGCCCATGTGCCCCGGGTGTACGCCTTTGATAAGGAGCGCCTCTGCGTCTGGCTGCAGGACCTCGGCCGCACCGACCTGCAGTCGCTCAATGACACGCCGTGGACGGTGCGGAAGCCTCTCTATGAGGCCACGCTGCGCGAGGCGGCCAAATTCCATGGGGTGAAGGAGGAATCCCTCACCCCGGCCGATCTGGACGAACTGGAACCTGCCTTCGACGAGGCGCTCTACGCATGGGAGCAGAGTTACTTCCTCGAACACTTCGTGGGCGGTCACCTGGGCCGTGAATTCACCCACGGCGAGTATGCCGCCGCGCACGAAACGCTCAAAAATCTGCGCCGCCGCCTCGCCTGCCTGCCCCGCTGTCTCGTCCATCGCGACTTTCAGAGCCAGAACGTGCTCGTCTTGGGCGAGGAGGCCTGGCTCGTTGATTACCAGGGGCTGCGCCTCGGACGTGCCGAATATGACCTCGCCTCACTGCTCTATGATCCGTACGTGACCCTCTCGGGAGCGGAACGCAGCGAGCTGCTGGCATACTATGCCGCGCATCGGGGGCTCGATTTGAGCGAATTGCGAGAAGTCTTCCACCTCTGCGCCGCCCAGCGTCTCATGCAGGCGCTCGGGGCGTATGCGAACCTCAGCCGCAACCTCGGCAAGCCGCATTACATGCAGCACATCCCCGCCGCCGTGTCGAACCTCACCGAAGTCTGCCAGGAAGGGCAGGGGCTGCGCGATTTGCGCGCGTTCTTTGAAGGCGCGTTGTGATCACACCGGCCAGCGAAAGCACTGCCCTGCCGCCAGCTTGCCGCGTGAGTAGGCGGAGATGCGCACGCGGTTGGCGCTGTTGCCGCTGAGCAGCCAGACGTTGCTTTGATCCATCGCATGCAGGAATCCCACATGACCGCTGGCACCGGCGCTCAGGGGCTGTAGCACGACGATGCAGCCATACGTCGGTGCCACGGCACGACCGTAGTTGATCCACGGGCCTGCCAAACCGGTGAGGTGGCCGCGAAAGCCTGCTTTTTGAATGCTCCAGTTCACAAAGGCGGCGCACCAGCTCGTTTCGTCGCCGCCGCGCACGCCCACGCTCGCGAGGTATTCGATGATACGCGGATTGTCGCCGGGGTTCCATTCGGCCACGCCCTGTTCGCGCAGGGCGCATTCCATCCAGGGCGGGGCCTGCGGAACGAAGCCGGCGGCGGGCTGTGCGGGGGTTGCCGGAGCGGCGGGGGCACCACCGGCAGGCTGCACCTGCAGCACCTGACCGGGAAAGAGCACGCGGCACTGGTTGTTCGCGTCACACAGGCCCGGGTTGATGGCCTTGAACGCGTCAAAGCTCATGCCGAATTTGCGCGCGATGCCCATGGGGGTGTCGCCGGGCTGGATGACGTAGGCTGCCATGGGCTCGAAACTAACGGGACACGAAGGAATGCCAAACACGAAATGGCATTGCTCTCATCTGCGGGATACGCTCTAAATGGTCGCCTCCCCTATCGCCGCATGTCCCAACCCGCCGCCCCAAATCCGCCCAGCAAGCGGCGCGTCTTCGCGTCCCGCCTGTTCAGCACGTTGATTCTTTGGGTGCTGCTGGCCGTGGCGTTTCAGTGGAAGAGCAATCTGCTGCTGCTCGCGATCACCGGCTTCTTTGGGGTCGCGGGTGCAGTGGAGTATTACCGCCTGTTGCGTTCAGACCCGCAGGCCCGCTCTTTCAATGCTCTCGGCTGCCTCATCTGCCTGGGCTACTGGGGCGCGGTGATCTGGTACATGTCCTCCCGGCACAAGGCGCCGCCGCTGGAGTTCGAGCTCGCCGCGCTCACGGCCAGTGTCCACGGCTCCTTCCTGCTCTGCTATCGCCAGCAGCTCGAGGGCGCGCTCACGCTTCAGCGCATCTTCAACACGGTCTTCGGCGTCGTTTATACCGTCATCTTTTTCGGCTTCATCGCCCGTCTGATGTACTTCCACCCGGACGGCAACGGCATCACCGGCCTCTTTCTGGTGCTGTTCCTCGTCATGGTCACGAAATTCAGCGACATGGGCGCCTACGCTTTCGGCGTCCTGTTCGGAAAGCACAAGATGATCCCGCACATCAGCCCGGCGAAGTCCTGGGAGGGCTTTGCAGGCGCTTTTGTCGGCTCATTCCTGGCCGCGATCATTCTGCTGCTGGTCATTCCGGAAAAAATCGCGCCCATCAACTGGCTGCACGGCCTCATCCTCGCCCCGGTGCTATGCGCCACGGCGGTGACGGGAGATCTTGCCGAGTCCGTCATCAAACGCTGTGTGTCCATCAAGGACAGCGGCCACAAGCTCCCCGGCATCGGCGGCATCCTCGATCTCACCGACAGCCTGCTCTTCACCGCGCCAGTGTTTTATTTCTATCTCTCGGCTATCGCGCGATAAGCCAATCCTACTCGTCCTCCTACTCCTACTCGTCCTCGATTCTGCCACTCCGCCTCTCCCCGACTTTTCGAGCCATCCACCGACCAGTTAGCGGCATCAAGATCGCTGATCAGCGCATCGAATCCGCTATGATCGAGGACGAGTTCGAGTAGGAGGACGAGGACGATTCCCAATCCCACGTTCTGTGATGCGCAAAGTTCTCCTCCTCGGCTCCACCGGCTCCATCGGCACCAGCGCCCTCAAAGTCGCACGGGACATCCCGGAGCGCATGCAGATCGTCGGCCTGGCCGCGAACAGCAGCGTCGAGGCGCTTATCGAGCAAGTGCGTGAAACCGGCGTGAAGCAGGTCGCTCTCACCGATGCCGCCGCTGCGGCCAAAGCGCGGGCGCTGCTGCCTGCGGATGTCGTTTTGCACACTGGAACGCAGGGATTGGTCGATCTCGTCAACGAATCCGACGCCGACATGGTCCTCGTTGCCATCGTCGGCACCGCCGGACTCGCTCCAGCACTCGCGGCGATTGAACGCGGCATGCATCTGGCCGTCGCCAGCAAAGAAATCCTCGTCATGGCTGGCGAAGCCGTCACCGAGGCTGCGAAGCGCAAGGGCGTGAACATCCTGCCCGTGGACAGCGAGCACAACGCCATCTTCCAGTGCCTCGAAGGCCACCGCCACAGCGACGTGCAGCGCGTCCTGCTCACCGCCAGCGGCGGCCCCTTCCGCACCCTGCCTGCGGATCAATTGCCGCACGTCACGCTCGCGCAGGCCCTGAAGCATCCCACCTGGACCATGGGTCGCAAGATCACCATCGACAGCGCCACGCTCTTCAACAAAGGCCTCGAAATGATCGAGGCCAAGTGGCTCTTCGACGTGCCGATGGACAAGATCGAGGTCGTCGTGCATCCGCAAAGCATCGTCCACAGCATGGTCGAATTCGCCGACAACAGCGTCATCGCCCAGCTCAGCCACAGCGACATGTGCTTCCCGATTCAATACGCCGTCACCTGGCCCGACCGCGTCCCAAACAATCTCAAGCCGCTCAACTTCGCCCAAGTTGGCGCCCTGCACTTCGAAGCCCCTCGCGTGGACGACTTTCCCGCCCTCAATCTCGCCCGCCACGCCGGCACCATCGGCGGCACGCTTCCCGCCGTCCTCAATGCTGCCAACGAAGTCGCCGTCGATGCCTTCCTCAACGGCAAGATCGCCTTTCCAGGCATCTGGCAGACCGTCGAGCGCGTCATGACCGCGCATGAGGTTGTCGCGCATCCAAATTTGGAAGCGCTCATTGAGGCGGATGCTTGGGCGCGTCGCATGGCCGAATCGCTGTGAATTCGTAGCGGCGTTCCGATCAGCATTCAGCACGCATTCTCAGCTCCGCTAACGCCACCAATCTGGCGGTGTGCCGGACACTCTTTGAGATATGAAATTAATCTGAACTCGAGATAAACAAGGCAACACGAAAAACGAGGTTATTGAGTGCCTCGTCAGGCGTCTGATAGAAGTCTCCAGTTGCATCCCCAACTTGATCTGATGTGGTGGATTTAAAATAGCCCCCATACTCCACCACACCTCCCAATCGAAAGTACTTCAGAACGATCACAACATACGAGCGCCCACTATTCGTGATTTTCCAAGAACCCACTTCTTGGTAAATTTCATCGACCCTGTTTATATTTTCGTCATTGATCTTGTGCATAATGTTCTGGTTAGGACCTCAGGTATTCGGCGTATGAAGCACACGCAATCATTTTGGCGCGTTCACGTTTCAAGTAGCTTTTTAAATGTCTTATATAGCGAGTGTGTGTGGCTGCGGACATGGCAAGGCTCGCAAAAATGCCGAGCAGCGAAATCGCCCCGATTAAAAAGATGAAGCCAATCACTTCAGTTAGGTCGTGTTTGAAAACCTGTTGATGGGCAAAACGGTAGTGCTGGAGTAGAGGGTGAAGCCGATGAAAACACAACGCTTTACATGGTGGGGGCCGCTCAAAGAGCGGCTCAAAAAAATGGTGCCCTGAAGCTGGGAGGCAGACCTCCAGCAGGATTGGACATGGTGCTTGATGCGCTGTTCTTCCGGCTGAGAAATGCGGGACCTTGGCGTGACCTGCCTGACGGTTTCGGTCCCTGGCGCACGATCTATGGCTGGTATCAGCGACTGGCTCGGCAAGGGGTCTGGGAGCGACTGCTGCGCCGATTGGCGTGCCGCTCCAAAAGCAGGATCCGACTGGTCGATGGCACGCATGTGGTGGTGCATCAATGCGCCGCCAATCCCGCCGGAGGAGCGCAGCAGCAGGCGATGGGCCGCACGCGTGGCGGACGCAACACCAAGATCATGGCGCTGACCGACGGTCGCGGTCTGCCAGTGAAGCTGTTGCTCATCGAAGGCCAGGCCTACGAGGGCAAATACGTCATCCCGTTGCTCGAAGCGCCCGAGGGGTTGATGATAGTGGGAGACAAGGGCTTCGACAGTGATCCTCTTCGCCGACAACTTGAGCAGCTTGGAGCATCTCATTGCATTCCCAGCAAGTCGAACCGACGCAAGAAGCGCAGGCTCAACAAGAGGCTCTATCGTCAGCGCTACAAAGTGGAGAACTTCTTCTGCCGCCTGAAACGCTGGGCTTCAGCAAGCACGCGCCGTGATAAACTCGCCGAACACTTTCTGGCTCTTATCCAGTTCGCTTCGGTCATCGACTGGCTTCGCTATGGCTGTTGAGGGTTTTCAAACACGGCCTAGCGATATATTAGCGTTTGTTTCCCAAACATGAGATCTGCCTGCCTACTTCTCCTCCTTGCCGCCACCACGCTCGTTCATTCCGCCGATCTGACGCCCCAGCTTGGCACGCTGGGCGAAAAGCTCCTCGAAGAAACCTTCAGCGGCTCGGAAGTGCCCAAAGGCTGGGCCGCGAACACCGGCTCTTTGCGCGTGGTGGACGGCGTGCTGCTGGCCGCTGAAAAATCCAGCGACATGCACATCGGCGCGTTTCGTTACCGGCTGCCAGTGCAGGATTGCGCGATCCAGATCGACTTCAAACTCGGCGATGCACGCATCATCAACCTCGGTTTCGATCCGGCGCCGGGTGAGTTGAAGAAGAAGGGGCATCTCTTCTCCGTCACGATCAGCAAAATTGGCTGGAGCCTCATCGAGCACAACGACAAGGCCAATCCTGAGAGCAAAACCAAGGTTCATGCCAAAGCCGACACTGCCTTTGATCCGGCTACGACCTACACGCTGCTGCTGGAGTGCAAAGGCGACAACGTCGTGGCCCAGATCACCGGCAAGGAGCCGCTCAAGGCCACAGCGCCCGATTTCCACGTCAAAAAGCCCGGCCTCGTCTTCCGCATGGGCGGCAAGGACGGCCAGGAGGTCGCCTTCGACAATGTGAAGGTGTGGGCTTTGAAGTAAGCACCTGCTTTTTCCGCAAGCCTGCCTCCCTCGGATTCGCCGCAAGGGGCAGAGGACGCGGAGAACAAAAACTCTGCCTTCTCCGCTCCTCTGCCCCACTGCGGCTAAATCGAACCAACCAAAGCATGTCCTGCTCACGTCAGTCATCCAGCGCCCGCTGAGGAAACGGGGATAAAATCTCTCCAAAAATGTCCTCGCCCCTTCGGGTGGCGTGCTACTCTCAGGGCGAACCCACTGTTCGCCATGAAAACTACTTTCAGCTCCGTGCTGCTGCCTGCCATGATGCTGGCGTTTGCAGCCTCTTTCCTCTCCGCCGCTCCTGCCAAAAAAGGCGGTGTCGATACCAAGGCCGCCCCTCCGCAGGAGCTTCACGCCGAGATCACCATCAACCCGGTCGAACTGGCCCCGGACTCGACCATTGAAGTCGTGTTTCCGACGCCAATGATCACGAAGGACCGCATCGGCAGAAACGAAGAAACCTCACCGCTCATCGTTACGCCGGAACTCACCGGCACGTTTGAGTGGACGAGCACGCGCAGTGGGCACTACCACCTCACCCAGGCGCCCAAGTTCGCCAGCAGCTACGATTTCAAACTGCGCGGCGGTTTGACCGATCTCGCGGGCAAGCCGCTCTCGACGGAGACGCTTGATTCTGTTCAAAGCGCCCAATTCCGCATCATCGACCAGCACCCGCGCTGGTTCGATGACGATGCGCAGAATCGCAGCCCGCGTTTTCTGTTTGAGTTTAATGACAGCGTCACGCCCGCGGAAGTGGCAAAGCACGTCAAGTTCGTCACGGAATCCTCGCCTCAGCCAGTCGCCGCCAGGATTCGCCACGCCACCGGCAGGGATTTCTCCCGCATGGGCGCCGAGCCGCAGCCAACCTGGGCCGAGGAAATCTCGAAGGTGAAACCTTCCGTGGGGGAGGATGCGGCCCGCCTCAGCGCCATCATCGTCGAGCCTGAAACACCGCTTTCCATCGGCAAATGGCGTCTCGCCATCGCTGAAACACTCGGCAACGCCTCCGGCAACAATCAGCTCGCCACCGGTGATGACATCCAGCTTGGCGAGATCAAACCCTTCCAGGTGCGCTCGGTCAGCGCCCACACACCGTTCGACAGCGACTACTACATCGACATCGACTTCAACAAGCGGCTCCTGCCGCCTTCGGATGAAGAAATGAAGCCCGAGGAGCAGGCCGCCTTTGCGAAGAAACTCGCCGCGCTGATCCACCTGGATCCGATTCCCGCCGGGGAAACGAAGGCCGAGGTGTTTTACCGCACGTTGCGCATCAGCGGCAAGTTTCCGCTGACTCGGCCGCACACCGTCACCGTTGATCCGGCCATGGCTTCGGGCGACGGCATGGCGCTCGGCGCACCGGTGAAAAACAGCGTCACCTTCATCCCGAATCCGCCCTACCTGGCCGCGCCCACCTTCATCAATGCGCAGCTTGCCAAAGGAGCCGCCGGTTATGAATTCAGCGCGGCCAACGTGAGCCAGGTGCGCGTGCGTGTGAAGCGCCTCACCGGGCCGGAGCTGCTCAAGTCGCTCGACCAATACCGCGCCTACCGCACCGCCTACTATGGCAATGACAAGCAGCGTGCGGCCTACAAGATGCAGTCCATCGACACCTACCCCGGCGCACAGGTGTTTGATCGCAGCTTTCCGGTGCAGAAGCCGCTCGATCAAAGCGAGATCCTCAAGCTGAACTGGCGCGAAGTGCTGGGCGATTACCCTGCGGCGCCGCTGTTCATCGAGCTTGAAGGCACGGCCGCGGCCGGTCTGACGCAGAAAGGTGTCGTCACGCAGACGCTCGTGCAGTTCACCGATCTCGGCATCATGCAGAAGGGCAACGGGCGTGAGACGATG
>DAORHS010000192.1:0-7789 GCA_035438165.1 Prosthecobacter sp. | reverse complement strand
TGCTGCACCACGCGGTATTGCTCCAGGATTTGATCGAGGATTTGCAGCGGGCGTCCGCCATCGACCATGAAGTTTTCCGAGATGATCTCGAACCAGTCGCACACCGGCTTCTTTTCCAGGATGTGCTGATAGTGCGGGATGCGCAGGCCGATGCCGATGCCGAGATCGGTGTGGGCGTTGAAGCGGTTGGCAGGCATGAGGGGCAATGACGAAATCAGAATGACGAATGACGAACCTGCGGGGAAGAGACTGGAGGCGCGGCACTCCCGGTCCGCGCCTCCAGCCGAGCAGCAGATGTTGATTACTTCTTGCTGCCGTCGGTGGCGCAGCCGCCCTTGCCTTTGCAGGAATTCTTGCCCTTGCAGCCGTTGTCGCCGGACTTGCAGCCGCCTTTGCCTTTGCACTCGTTTTTGCCCTTGCAGTCATGCTTCTTGTCAGCGGCCATGGGGTTCACGCTGGTCTTGCCGAAGCCGGCTTTGCCTGCGGTCGGGTTCATGGCGGCGCTGGCTGTGGCGGCACTGCCGGCGATGAGTCCTGCGAAGGCTGCGGCGGCGATGGTCTTGTTCAGTTTCATGGATGTGTCTGGATGTTTGGTTTGTGTGTTTCCGATGCCAGCCGGGGCGGAATGCCATGGCGGGCATATTTGTTGGCCGTCCACCTGAGACGATCCTTAACAACCATCTGATTTTTTTACGGCACCGCTCACCCCAGCCGGGCCGCTCTTGATTGCAGCGCATCCACCAGGGCACGCATGGGCATTGTCAGCTTTCCCTTCTGGCGCAGCAGAATGAAATCCCAGCGTGCATGCACGTCACTCACGGGTTTGAAGACCACGCCTGGATGGGATAAGCCCAGGAAGTAGTCCGGCAGCAGCGTCAGACAGGACTCTGAGGCGATGCGGGAGAGCAGATGCGTCACGCCATCTACGGAACCGATGAAACGAGGCTTGAAGCCAGCCTTCCGGCACAGTGCCGCCATCCATGGGTTGCGCCCCGGCATCTCGTGCTCGTCCACGCCGAGAAAGTCCCGCCCCTTCAAATCCGTGAGCGCCAGCTTCTTCCGCACTGCCAGAGGATCGTCCGCCGCCAGCGCCGCGCACACACCGAGTGAACACAGCAGCAGAGAGTGGAACTCCCGCGCTGCCACCTGGCCCTCCTGGCCGGTCAATGCCACATCAATCTCACCCGCCCGCAGCGCCTCGATCTGCTCGCGCGGCGACATGTCGAAGAGACGTGTCTTGATCTCGGGCTGCGAGCGGCGCAGCCTCTCCAGCGCAGGAGTCAGCACCGCCTGTGCCGCAGAAATCAGGTAACCCACGCGCACCTCTGACAGCTCGCCGCGGGCCTGCCGCCGCACTGCGGCCAGCGCCGCCTCGTAGTCAGCCAGCACGGGCGTCATGCCTTTCACCAGCGCATGGCCGAGCCCCGTGGGCTTCACACCGCTGGTTTCGCGTTCCAGCAGCCTTCCGCCGATCTCGTTCTCCAGCGCCTGCATCTGGCGGCTCAATGCAGGCTGAGTGATGCGAAGGCGTAGCGCAGCACGGTTCACGCTGCCTTCCTCAATGACTGTGCGCAGAGCGCGGATGCGGTCGATCATGCGGGCGAGGCTATGCACATCAGGCATATCCGCAACGACGAAGCGGCATTACCCGCCGGCTTTTGCGGCCTGCATGATGGCGTGTCGGCACTCACGCCGCATCCAAACCCAAACCAAACACACTCATGAAAACCGCCATCCTCATCATCAGCGATCCGAAAGCCGGAGAAGAAGCCCTCGCCCGCGTGTTCAACGCGCTAGCCGTTGCCGCAGAAGGCAAACAGGCAGGCGACAAGGTCGAAGTCAGCTTCATCGGCACCGGCACACGCTGGCCCGCCGAGCTAACCCAGCTCTCTCATCCTGCCAATGGACTCTACAACAGTGTCCGCGACGTCGTCGTCGGTGCCTCGTGCGGCTGCGCCGCCGTTTTTGGTGCCAGCGAGGGCCTCAAAGCCTGCGGCATTGAAGAAATCAAGAGCAACGCCCTCAGTGGCACGCCGGGCTTGCTCAGCCTTCGCCGCTATCAGTCGGAAGGCTGGCAGATCCTGATTTTCTAATCCTTCCTCAACCCTGCTTCTGGTGGCTTTCCGCCGCCAGAAGCTATCTCTTCACCCTCATGGCTCATCGTTTTCTCGATCTCGCATTCACTCCCGAGGTGCTGGCTGCCCAGCAGCACTACTACGGCCGTGCGCAGACCCTGCCTCCCTCTGCCGAGGACGATGTGCTCGGGCCGAACGAAATCGAATTCATCCAGCGGCGGGACAGCTTTTATCTCGCCAGTGTCAGCTCCACCGGCTGGCCCTATGTGCAGCATCGCGGCGGACCACCCGGTTTTCTTCGCGTGCTGCCCTCGGGCGAGCTGCTCTTCGCCGACTTCCATGGCAACCGTCAGATGCTCACCACCGGCAATGTCGCCACCAACGACCGCGTCTGCCTTTTCCTCATGGACTACCCGCGCCGCGAGCGCCTGAAAATCTTCGGTCACGCCAGCGTGCTCGATGCCCGCAAACACCCGGACCTTGTGGAAACCATTGCGCCGACAGGCTTGGAAAAGGCCGCTGGCAGACTCGTGCGCATCCACGTTGTCGGCTTTGACTGGAACTGCCCGAAATACATCACACCACGCCATACATCCGCCGAGGTCGAGGCCGTCGTGGCGCCCCTGCGCGCCCGCATCGCCGATCTCGAAGCTCGTCTCGCGCCGGAATAAACCCGACATCACGCACTCTACTGTAAACTCAACGCCAACCTCGACGACACACCCGCATCCAACCATGAGCACTCCCGCGCCCCGCCTGCCGCTGCCGCCCTTCACCGAAGAAACCGCCCGCCAGAAAGTTCAGATGGCCGAGGACGCCTGGAACACGCGCGACCCCGAGCGCGTCTCGCTCGCCTACACGCCGGACACCGAATGGCGAAACCGTACCGAGTTCCCGCGTGGCCGTGCGCAGGTGGTGGAGTTCCTGACTCGCAAATGGGCGCGCGAACTCGACTACCGGCTGCAAAAGACGCTCTGGGCTTTCACCGGCAACCGCATCGCCGTGCGCTTCGAGTATGAATACCACGACGACAGCGGCCAGTGGTTCCGCGCCCACGGCAACGAGAACTGGGAGTTCGACGAGCACGGCTACATGGCCCGACGCTTCGCCAGCATCAACGACCACCCCATTTGCGAGGAAGACCGCAAATTTCACTGGCCGCAGGGCCCGCGCCCCATCGAAGGCCCGCGCCTTGCCGACACCGATCTCTGAATCAAACACCCTGAAAACCAACCACCCACATGACCGCCATTGAAGCCATCGAAACCCGCCGCTCCGTCAAACACTTCGACCCCGCCGACCGCATGACGGACACCGAAGTCGCGCGCCTCATCGCCCTCGCCAAGCTCGCGCCCTCGTCCTTCAACATGCAGAACTACCGCTTCGTGCTCGTGCGCGATCCCGCGCTACGAAAGCAAATCCGCGCCGTCGCATGGGATCAGTCGCAAGTGACCGACGCCTCGCTGCTCATCATCCTCTGCGCCGACCTCCAGGCGCACGCCAAAAACCCGCAACGCTACTGGGCGCACGCGCCCCAGGAGGTGCAGGACATCCTCGTGCCCGCGCTCACGCCCTTTTACGAAGGCAAGCCGAAGATCATCCGCGACGAGGCCATGCGCTCTACCGGATTCGCCGGCATGACGCTCATGCTGGCCGCGCGCGAACTCGGCTACGACTCCTGCCCCATGGTCGGCTTTGACGCCGAGGCCGTCGCCAAACTCATCCGCCTGCCCGACGACCACGCCCTCAGTTTCATGCTCGCCATCGGCAGGCAGGCCAAACCTGTCTGGCCGCGCGGCGACCGCCTGCCCGACAGCGAGGTGGTCATCGAAGACCGCTTCTCCGCTTCGTGAACTGCACCGCCAGGTGGTCCCAAACCGACACCGTCCCCTGGTCCTCCATCACCACAAAGCCGCCCGTGCGGTGAAACCATGATCGCTCGCGCCCTCAAAGTCTCCCTCGTCGTCGGCACCGTGCTCAATCTCATCAACAGCGGCGATGCGCTGCTGGATGGAAGGCTGCCGGATCAACCGTGGAAGATCCCGCTGACCTACCTCGTGCCGTTTCTGGTGAGTTTTTACTCCAGTGCAGCGGAGCGTCAGCGGCAGGCCAGCACACAAGCGAGTGAAAAAGAGTGTTAATGCCGGCCCGATCTCGACGGCTCAATCATCGTTCATCCTTCCTCATTTCATGTCCAAAGCCACCGCTCCCTCCGCTGAAACTGCTACCCGTGATCGTTACGCCGCTGCCGCCAAGGCTCCTGAAGCCGCGCTGTGCTGCCCGGTGAACTACGATCCGCAGTATTTGAAGATCATCCCCGCCGAGGTCATCGAGAAGGACTACGGCTGCGGCGATCCCTCCAAGCATCTGCATCCGGGCGAGACCGTGCTCGATCTCGGCAGCGGCACCGGAAAGATTTGCTTCATCGCCTCCCAGGTCGTCGGGCCGAAAGGGAAAGTCATCGGCGTGGACATGACCGATGACATGCTGGAGGTGGCCCGGCGCAATGCGCCCATCGTGGCCGAGCGCACGGGCTACGCGAACGTCGAGTTCCGCAAAGGCCGCATTCAGGATCTGGCGCTTGATTTGGAGGTGCTGGATGCCGAGTTGAAAAAGCATCCCATGGCCGATGCGGCGTCCTACCTCGCCGCCGATGACCTCGCGGCGGACCTGCGGGTGAAGCATCCGCTTGTCGCCACGGAGTCCGTGGATGTCGTCGTCTCCAACTGCGTACTCAATCTTGTCGAGACTCGTATGAAGCGGCAGCTCTTCGATGAAATCTTCCGCGTGCTCAAGCGCGGAGGCCGCGCCGTGATCTCCGACATCGTCAGTGATGAAGAAATCCCGTTGGAACTGCAAAACGACGCCTACCTCTGGAGCGGCTGCATCAGTGGTGCCTATACCGAGGAAGGTTTCATTCAGGCTTTTCAAGAGGCCGGATTCCACGGCATCGAGGTCTTGAAATACGATGCCGCGCCGTGGCAGACGGTGGAGGGCATCGAGTTCCGCAGCGTCACCATCCAGGCATGGAAAGGTAAGCAAGGCGCCTGCTTCGAGCGCAACCAGGCCGTCATCTACAAAGGCCCCTTCCTCAAAGTCCTCGACGACGACGGGCACGCCATGGAGCGCGGCAAGCGCTACGCCGTGTGCGACAAGACCTTCAAACTCTACCAGAAGCCCCCGTATCGCGATCACTTCGCCTTCATCGAACCCCTCACGCCCATCTTGCCAGAGGAATCCCAACCCTTCGACTGCAACGGCATGAGACTCCGCCACCCGAAAGAAACCAAAGGCCAAGATTACAACGCCACCACCGAAGCAGCGAATTGCCGCACAGGCGGGGATGGGTCAAGTTGCTGCTGACTTTCCGCCATGAACCGCTTTCAGCAAAAACTCCACGCCCACAACGTCCCGCTTACACGCGGCGCATTTCAGACGCTGCAAATCAATGTGGGCCGCAAGTGCAACCAGACTTGCACGCACTGCCATGTGGATGCGGGACCGCACCGCACCGAGATGATGGACGAGGCCACGGCGCGGCGTGTCGGCGCATGGATTGTGGAGCACAAACCGTCCACGGTGGACATCACCGGCGGTGCGCCAGAGCTGAGCGAGCACTTCAATTACTTCGTCGAGACGGCCCGCAGTGTGGGGGCGCATGTCATTGACCGAAACAACCTCACCATCATCGAAACGAAGTCCCACGCCTATCTGCCGGAGTTCCTGGCAAGGCATGAAGTCGAGGTCGTGGCTTCACTGCCGTGTTACCTGGAGGAGAATGTGGACGCGCAGCGTGGCCATGATGTGTTTCGCAAAAGCATCCGCGCCCTGCACAAGCTCAACGCCGTCGGCTACGGCACGAAACTGCCGCTCACGCTGGTCTATAACCCCATCGGCCCCAAGCTGCCGCCGAGTCAGGCGGAACTCGAAGCGGACTACAAGGAGGAGCTGGCAAAGCGTTACGGCATCGTCTTCACGCGGCTCTTCACCATCACGAACCTGCCCATCGCCCGTTTCGCCACCGATCTGCGCGAGCACGGCCAATGGGATGCCTACCTCGACCTCCTCGCGAACAGTTTCAACCCCACCACCGTCGATGGCCTCATGTGCCGCAGCACGATCAATATCGGCATGGCGGGCGAGGTCTTTGATTGCGACTTCAACCAGATGCTCAAGATGCAGCTCCGCAACGGCAGGGATCTTTATCTCTGGGACGTGACGCCACAAAGCATCGGCCAATACCCCATCCTCACCGCCAATCACTGCCTCGGCTGCACCGCCGGTGCGGGGAGCAGTTGTGGCGGGGCTTTGACGTGAGGCTGGCGCGATCCATCTTCGGCGATCATGCATCTCGTCCTTCTCGCTGCCACCATCGCCGTGCTCGGCACGTCTGCCGACTGGCACGCGCTTCAGTTTCGCAACATTCCGCCGATCCAGCATTCGATAAAGGGCGGCAAAATCACACTGGAGGTGAAAAGCTCCGCGGGCGGGCTGGTGCGCAGCTTGCCGAAGGAGACGCGGGTGAAGTCGCTCGTTGTCACCGGCAGTGTGAAGGGCGGGCTGAAGGTGGATGCAGGCCGCCTGTGGGAAAAAGGCCAGGACGACGCCTTTCTGCGCGTGGGACTCATCGTGGCGGGCGGGCGCTCGCTGGGCACGCTGGAGAGGCTGATGGCTCCGGCGTGGATTTGCACGATGGATGACGTGCTGTGCGCCGATGGCCGCGCTCCCTCGGCGATCCGCAATCACCTCCTCGTGCCTCATGCCGCGTGGATCGGCAAACAGCGTCCAAATCCACACATGAAGCAGCTTGTGGATCACATCACCGCCACGCCGGGCGCGGACGGACGCTTCACCATGCGCGTGGATTTGCCGGAGACGCTGGAACTCGTGGGGCTGTGGCTGATGGCGGACGGCGATGACAGCGGCTCCAGCTTCACCGTGGAGGTGGACTCGCTCGAACTCATCGCGCCATGACTCTTCCCGAACTCAAACCCTGGCTCGCCTTTGGCCTGCTCACAGTTTTGCTCCTATGGGAGACGGCGGCTCCGTTTTTTCTGTTTCCCAAAGGCCGCGCACGGCTGGCGCATGGGGCCAAAAACATGCTGCTGGGCATCACGAACGGCCTCGTGACCTCACTGGGCTTTGCGGGGCTGTGGTGGTGGGCGGCAGAGGCTTCGGCGCGGCACGGTGCCGGTCTGTTGCACTGGTTTTCTTGGCCTGCGGCAGTGGAAACGGTGCTCGCCGTGCTGCTGCTGGATGCCTGGACCTATGCCTGGCACCGCCTGAACCACCGCATTGCCTTTCTCTGGCGGTTTCATCGCGTGCATCACTCCGATCCGCACATGGACGTGACCACCGCCAGCCGCTTTCACCTGGGCGAGATCGTGCTGTCCTCCATGCTGCGGGTGCCGCTGATCTGGCTGCTCGGTGTGCGGCTGGAGCATCTGGCACTGTATGAGCTGCTGATGTTTGCCGTGGTGCAGCTTCATCATGCGAACATCAGTCTCGGTGCCCGTGCCGACCGCGTGCTGAGCTGGCTCTTCGTCACGCCCATCATGCACAAGATTCATCACTCGCGCTGGCAGCCGGAGACAGACTCAAACTACAGCTCTCTGCTCTCCGTGTGGGACCGCGTCTTCCGCAGCTTTCGCACCACGCCAGACGCGGCCAAGCTGCGCCTGGGGCTTGATGAGTTTGCCGATGACAGTAGCCAG
>DAORHS010000191.1:3025-7795 GCA_035438165.1 Prosthecobacter sp. | reverse complement strand
AATGGACCACCGACGCCCCGAAGGGCAAGGCTCCGACAGGATCGAAGTTCCTTTTGCCTTGAGCCTGACCCTCATCGCCCCACACTGGGCGGTCCTCGGCTTTTCCTCTATGGCCTCCCCCTTTCAGCAGCTCCGCGCCAAACTCAGTGAACTCTTCCAGCTTGAGGCGCCACCGAGCTGGACTTTGGCATCTACCGCATCCTGAACAGCCGCCGAGCGACAGGCCATCTCCACCACGAGACGCGTGCGCTCCAATGTCGCGCGCCTTGCCCACGTTTCATCGTGTTGCATAATCTCCGCATGCCCGACTTCGCTCACCTCCGCAGCCTCCTTCAGCGCCGCATCGATCTCATCGCCGACCACGAGTTTCGTGACCGCGATGCGGCGGCGCATCTGGAGGCGCTCAAAACGGTCTCAGAAGAGATCATGGCCGAGCACGAGAGCCTGCGCGCTCAACTGCCGCCACGGCTCAATCATTTCCTGACGCAGGCGAGCTTCTCGAAGGCGCTGGAATATCTCGATAGCTCGGAGGACTGAGCGCGTTGAATTCGGTCCACCATGAACCGATTCTTTGTTCTCACGACGCTGCTTTGTCTCTCGCTCGCCACTGCTGCCGCCACGGCGGCCGACAAACCGAACATCATTTTCATCCTCTGCGATGACCTCGGCTACGGCGATGTGAAATGCCTGAATCCCGAAGGCAAGATCGCCACGCCGAACTTCGACAAACTCGCCACCGAGGGCATGAAATTCACCGACGCCCACTCGGGCTCCAGCGTGTGCACGCCCACACGCTATGGCGTGGTGACCGGGCGTTATGCCTGGCGTTCCAAACTTCAAAGCAGCGTGCTCGGCGGACTCAGTCCGCGGTTGATTGAACAGGGCCGCATGACCGTCGCCAGCATGCTCAAGGAACAGGGCTACTCGACGCATTGCGTGGGCAAATGGCACCTCGGCATGGACTGGGTGCGCAAGGGCGAGGTCACGGAACTGGGCATCGAATCCGCCGCACAGGTGAACAACGTCGATTACACCAAGCCCATCGCCAATGGACCCACCAGCGTCGGCTTTGACACCTACTTCGGCATCAGCGCCTCGCTGGACATGGTGCCCTACTGCTTCATCGAAAACGATCACGTCGTGGCGAATCCGACCGAGACGATGAAGCTCGCGATGAACGGCTCAGGCGGCAAGATGAGCTTCACCCGCGAAGGCCCCGGCTCCCCCGGTTTTCGTGGCGAGGACGTGCTGCCTTCGCTCACGAAGCGTGCCGTGACGATCATCAACGAGAAGGCGAAGAAGGGTGATCCCTTCTTCATCTACATGCCGCTGAACTCGCCGCACACGCCCATCCTGCCGAGCGAAAAATGGCAGGGCAAAAGCGGCATCAGCCTCTACGCCGACTTCGTCATGGAAACCGACGACGCCATCGGCCAGGTCATGCGCGCCACGGAAGACGCGGGCATCGCCAAGGACACGCTGATCATCGTGACGAGTGACAACGGCTGCTCCCCACAGGCGAACTTCCCCGAGCTCATCGCGAAGGGGCACAATCCCAGCGGCGTCATGCGCGGCCACAAGGCGGACATCTTTGATGGCGGCCACCGCGTGCCGTTCATCGTGCGCTGGCCTGCGAAGGTCAAAGGCGGCCAGACCACGAGCCAGCTCACCTGCCTCACCGATTTTACCGCCACCGCTGCTGAAATCGTCGGCGCGAAACTTCCGGACAACGCGGCGGAGGACAGCTTCAGCTTCCTGCCGGTGCTGCTCGGTGAATCCGGCAAGCCCCTGCGTCAGAGCGTCATCCATCATTCGATCAACGGCAGCTTCGCGCTGCGCGAGGGCGACTGGAAGATCGAACTCTGCGCCGGTTCCGGCGGCTGGAGCGATCCACGTCCAGGCAGCCCCGGCGAGAAAGGACTGCCCGACACACAGCTCTACAATTTAAAGGACGACATTGCCGAGAAAGACAACCTGCAGTCCTCGGAGCCGGCCCTCGTTGCCAAGATGAGCGCTGAACTGGAGCAGATCGTCACCAGCGGTCGCAGCACGCCCGGCGCGCCGCAGAAGAACGCGGTGCCGGTGGTCATTCGCAAGCCGACGCCTGCCGCGAAGCCGAAGAAGAAGGCGAAATGACAAAAATTTCTTCGTGCGTATCAAACCGCACCCGCTAACCTCGCGATCTCGTTCCCCAAACCAAGCAACCATCATGAGCTACACCTCACCCAAACTTCACAATGCAATGTGGCCCGGACTCGTCGGCAAAGGCGATGGCGAAGGCCAGGAGCCCCCGATCAGCCTCGAAAAGATGCTCGACCTCACCGCCGCCGCGAATGTGAACGGCCAGAAGTTTGAAGGCATCGACTACTTCCTCTTCCTGCCCCACACGAATCCCGAGGCCAGCGACGACGAACTCAAGAAGATCGCCGATCTCATCGCCTCCAAGGGCTTCAGCGTCGGCTCCCTCGTGGCGCCCGTGTGGCCCGGCACCGTGGGTGATTCCGCCATGGGCGACGACGCCCAGCAGGAGAAATTCCTCAGCGCCGTGAAGATGGCCTGCCGCATCGCGAAGGTCTTCAACGCGCACGGCGTCCGCAAATACGGCGTCATCCGCATCGACTCCGCCGAGTTCGGCATCGCCAAATGGCGTGAGAACCCGCAGGCGAACACCGCCCGCATCATCGACACCTTCAAGAAGGCCGCCGCCATCGCCGCCGACGCTGGTGAGCGCCTCGCCGCCGAAGGTGAGATCTGCTGGGCCGGCATGCACTCGTGGAAGGACATGCTCGACGTCCTCGAAGGCGTCGGCATGCCGAACGCGCTCGGCTTCCAGGCCGACCTCGCCCACACCTATCTCTACACGCTCGGCTACAATGCGCCTGAGCATGCGCTCGTGAAGGAAGGGTACAGCGACGCCGAATTCTGGGCCGCCTACGAGAAGATGACTGACGCGCTGCGTCCCTGGACCATCGACTTCCACGTCGCGCAGAACGACGGCACCGTCCACGGCGCCGGATCGCATGACAAAACCGGCAAGCACTGCCAGGCCGACGATCCGAACGGCAAGCTCGACATCACCAAGGCCGCCGGCTACTGGCTCAAGGACGCCGCCGCCCGCGGCATTCAGCACATCTGCTGGGACGGCTGCATGTTCCCGAACGCCGTGCTCGAAACGCCGGACACCTGGAACAAGATCCTCGCCGCCATGATCAAGGTGCGCGATGCGCACGGCTGGTAACACCGATCTGTCAGAATCCATTTACGAACGCCGTCGAGGAAACTTGGCGGCGTTTTTTTGTGAGTACGATGGACACTCCTGTCCGTCGATCATGGTACTCGATGCCAAACCCGACAGACAAGAGTGTCTGTCGTACTTTTTATCAGCGATGCTCGATCACATCGCTGTGTTTGAAGCGCACCTTGGGCAGAGAAGCGTAGCGATCATCGGCGTGGCGGTAACCGGCGGGGCAGAGGACGGCGGTGGTGAGGCCCTGGGCTTCGAGGCCGAGGAGTTCGTCGAACTTCTCGGGAACGAAGCCTTCCATCGGGCAGGTGTCGATGCCGAGCAGCGCACAGGCGGTCATGAACTGACCGAGGGCGATGTAGGCCTGCATCTTGGACCATTCCCGGGTCATGTAGCCCTGCTCATGCGTGCCCATGAGCATCTTGCGGAATCCCGCCAATGAATCGGGCGTGCCGCCGCGCACTTCGGCGATGCGCATGAGGTTCGCGTCGATGTCCGCCTCGTTCATGGCGCGTTTGGTGGCCATGACGACGAGGTGGGAGCAGTCGGCCACCTGCCGTTGCCGCCAGGAGTGCGCCACCAGCTTCTCCCGCAGTTCCTGGTCCTGAACGACGAGGAACTTCCACGGCTGCAGGCCGAAGCTGGAGGGGGTGAGGATGAGGGATTCCTCAAGTGCTTTCCAAGTGTCGTCGGGAATCTTCTGGGTGGGATCGAAGACCTTCGTGGCGTAGCGCCAGTTCAGGGCGGTGAGGATGTCGGCGGGAGTCGTGGGCATGAGGGACGAAGAGATGGCGGGTGGAGAAGGTCAGGGCTCCTGCCTGGTCGGACAGATGACCATTTCGCGGACGCAGACGCTTTGAGGCAGCTGGCAGGACCAGACAATGGCCTCTGCGATGTCGGCCGGCTTCAACGCGCCGCCGATTTGTTTCGCATACTTCCACCAGCCGTCGCGGGATGCGTCGTGGGTGGTGTGATTGACGAGATCCGTTTCGACCATGCCGGGGGCGATGGTGATGAGGCGCACGTTTTTGCTGCTGACTTCCTCGCGGATCGCCTCGCTGATGGCATGTACGGCGAACTTGGTGCCGCAGTACACGGCGTGATTGCTGAAGGTCTTTACGCCTGCGATGGAGCCGATGTTGACAATGGTGCCGCTGCCGCGTTCCACCATGCCGGTGAGGACCAGGCGGATGCCGGTCAGGACGCCCTTGATGTTGATGTCGATCATCGAGTCCCACTGGGCGGAGTCACTTTCGAGGGCGGGGGCGTTCATCATGACGCCGGCGTTGTTCACCAGGTATTCGGCAGGGCCGAACTGCGCTTCGGCATCGTTGATCGCGGCCTGGAAGCTTGGCGCATCGAGGACATCGACAGCCCGGCAGAGTGTGTGGGCGAGATTGAGCGCTTCCATCGGCTCCAAACGGCGGGCGAGCAGCAGCAGCGGATGTCCTGCGGCGGCAAAGGCCTGGGCGGTGGCGGCGCCGATGCCGGAAGAGGCGCCGGTGATGATGACGAGTTTGTTCATG
>DAORHS010000191.1:0-2925 GCA_035438165.1 Prosthecobacter sp. | reverse complement strand
GGTGGCGGCGCCGATGCCGGAAGAGGCGCCGGTGATGATGACGAGTTTGTTCATGGATGCTGGTTCACGATTCTCCGCCCACTGTTTTGGCATGGGGCGGGCGGGTCTGCAAACAGAGAACTGCCCACTCCAACTCCGTCAGCGGAGGAGGGCGCGGGCGCGAAAGTAGCCAATGACTGCCCTTGGATCCCGTACGCATAGCTGTATGTGGGAGCGATCCAGAAAACCGGCTTTCGGGTATAGCTCGCGGCCTTCAGGAAATACACCGCGAACGACGTCAAAAGGCGACATACCACTTTCTTTGCGCATCTGGTGCAGATACTGGATGACCGCACAGTCGAGCCTGCGGACGACAAGCTCGCCATCAATGGTCTTGTTCTCCGGCAAGTTCAGGCGGAAGACATCATAGGTGTCTCGAAGTTCGTCATAAGCATCTTTGACGAGCCGGACAGAGTCCACTTGAAGAAGATCAAGACAGTTCATCGGTTGGATCACCGCTCCAATCACGAATGCGCGGCTTCCATGGACGCGTTGCGCCCATTCGAGGGCCCTCCAAGGATCGTTTTCCCAAAAGTAAGCGCCTTCGCCGAGCCAGTCGTAGTCGTTTGTGCTGGCACGCAGCTCGACCTCCCCATCCAAGACTTGCCTGCCCACGTCGCGATCACAGCCGTGATAACCGATCAAAAGCGCCCCGGAATTCATGCGGCGGGTTATTCCTGCGTGCGATAGTGCTTCGTCAATCTGCCGCTTTTGGTGAGGATTCCGGCTCGCACCAGGAAAGCCAGAGCGGACTCCTTTGATTTCAGCCGCTCTCGACGGCCTTGGCGAAGAACTTTGATCTCTTCGTCAATCTCGGCCTTGCTGCGTGGAAATAAGACAGCGCTCATGGTCTTGAGAATACAGGAGTCAGAATGGTGGTCAAGGTAGTGCTTTCTTTCTACTCCAGCTCCGGCGGCACGTTGCCGTAGGTCCAGGGCTTCCCGGCGAACGGTGGGATTTTGGGATGTTCGGGCTTCGGCTCGGGAACCATCTGGTTGGCCAGTTCGACGCCTTTCTTCGCCATTTGCGTGCCTGCGGTGATTTCGAGATTGGAGTACGCGGTGAGGCGCGTTTCGTAGCCTCCACCGTTCGGGCCAAAGGCCTCCTCGGTGGGGACATAGCCGACGATGCCGTTGGAGAGTTCGCAAGGGAAGGTGAAGGCGTGTTTGCTGCCTTTTTTGATGTCGAGGCCGTATTGCACGAAGTACTCGGCCGGATTGGAGACGAAGCACGCGGGGCCGATTTTGACGCACTGCACTTCGCAATCGACCAGCGGGACGGTTTTGTTGAGGTGATCGAGCATGACGATTTCCTTCGCGAAGATCCATTCCGTGGGTTCGACGGTGTTCTTCGGCTTCTGCACGGTCTCGAGGCTCTTTTCGACGCGCTTCGGCGAAGGCGGGCGGCGTTTGATCTTGAGCACCTCCTGACGTGTCTCGACAGGTGCCGTGGTGGTCTTCGGCATCGCCAGCAGAGTGCGAATCGCTTCCGCACCGATGCGGCTGCCGACGAACTGCGACCATTCCTCCGGCTTGGGGCGCTGGTTGGGACTGAGATTGTCCACCTGCGTCACATCCCCGCACGCGCCCTGCATGAAGACGATGGGCGCACGCGTGCCGAGGCCGCCCTGGATGGTTTTTTCGAGGTATTGAATCCAGTTGGCCGAAATGCCGCCGGGATTGGTCGTGGCGTGGCAGGCATAATTGACTACGACCCCGACAAGCTGACCTTGCATGTCCCACGCGCCGATCACGCCGACCTGCGGGTCGATGGGGCCGGCGTATTCGAGGATGTCGGGATTGCCCGCGCCGGGATGACTCCAACTCTGGCCGTTCTTCATGCGCAGGCGGCGGTTGAAGGCGACCTTGTCCTCATGGCCGAAGCCAAAGCCGAGCTGCACGGGCACTTTGCCTCGATCAGCCGCGACGATACCCGCGACGATCTCATTCGTCAGACGCAGCAGGTAACCGGCATCTGCACAGGAGGATTCTTCATACGCGAGCTTCTTCACGAGGTCGGACGCGGCATCGTATTCGCCCGGCATCACCATGCCAACGGGACCGGAACTATGTGAATGTGAGGCGCAGATCAGCACCGAGTCGCCTGTGATGCCGGTGGCTTTTTCAATCTGTGCACGCGCATCCAGCACGACCTGTCGCGGCACGACGAGGGAGTCGAGACCGATCACAGCGGCACGCTTCTTGCCGTCGTCAAACAGGGCGACGCGAACTTTGCACGCATCGTGGAAGGCTTTGTGGAAGTTTTTGCCGTAGCCGCCCGGCTGTTCCATGCCGATGCCGGGGGTGATGTCACGTTCGGCGAAGCCGGCCCTGATGGTTGAGGCGGGGGCGGCCGTCTGTGCGTGCAGGGAGGCGGTGAGCAGGCAGGCGAAGAATGAGATCGTGCGCATGGCTGAAGTACGGGCTGCGGCGGCTGATTCCCGAGAAAAAACTTACAATTCATCTTGGCGTGGATATTGCATTCCGCCCGCGGATTGAATTATGCTTCCGTTGTCCGACTCCTCCCGGTTCGTGCACGCGCTCTACTACATCGCCAAAGGCCAGAAGACATTGGGGCCCTGCTCCAAGGACGATCTGCGCAATTTCCTCGCCTATGGATCGATCAAGGACAGCGATCTGGTCAAACGCGAGGATGACGAGCAGTGGCGCCCGGTCTCCACGCTGTTGGAACTGCATGCCGAGGGACAGGTTTCCGCCGACGGGCTCACCATGCGGCCCTCGCGCCGCCGGGTGGCCCGCTATCGTGATTACAACCGCGTGCCCTACAATAAGCGGGGCGGGGCCGTGTTGCGGCGCATGATTCTGGGGTTTCTGCTGATTCCTCCCCTTCTGTGGTGGGCGGCGGTGTCGCTCTATTCGGACCACA
>DAORHS010000190.1:0-7796 GCA_035438165.1 Prosthecobacter sp. | reverse complement strand
TCGCTCCGACCACTGGCCATCTTTATAAACCGCATACACCGGGCAGCGCGGCGGCTGCTTGCGGTCGAAGCCTTTGCCTTTGTAGAAGACGTTGTGGCCCAAAGCCAACACGCAGTCCGTTTTCGCATGATACTGCGGCACCACATCGCACACGCTTTCATCGCCGCGATCATCCGTCGCTGGATTCCGGCCCAAGGATGGCACCGGACGCGGTTCCGTCCATGTCTTGCCGAAGTCACGCGACTCCATCCAATGCACCGGCAGGAAGTAATCCGAGCCGCGAATCTCCTGCATCGTCATGAACACCACCGGACCATCCTTGCCCGGAATCACACACGGACGTGGATGAAACCACGACGGCCCGCTGCCATCACGCCCACGCTTCAGCGTGATCTTTTCGATGGAGGCGATCAAACCGCCGACGGCCTGCGCGGAGGCGAAATTGGCAGCGCAGAGCCCTGCCGCAGTTTGTTGGATGAAACGACGGCGGTTCATGATCATTTAGCTTCTGCCGCCTTTGAAGCATTGATGACATCGCGCCAGTGCTTTCGCTTGGCATCTCTTTCTTCTGCCCACTTACGCCTCATTTCTGCGATTTCTTCATTCGTAGGTGGTGGAGCTGCTTCGCAATGGGCTGCCAGCATGATTATGAACAGGTCTTTAGCATCGGTTTGCGGCTCTTGAAATGCCCACTCGTAAATTGCCGCTCTGTGAGGCTGCACTTGAGCATAAAACTCATCCACGTCGGCTTTGGGCTGCTTTTCCATGTAGTCCCCTCGCGTCACGTCACATCCTATGGCCCAGCGCTCAACATAAGGAATAAGCCATTGGAAGCGCTCCGGAACTTCGTCGCGGCACACTACGATAACAGGACGGTTCTCTGCAATCGCCCCCAAACGACGCCATTCGGCATTCGTCCGAATATCTCCAGGTCGTATCTCGCTGTCATTCATTGAGAGAACAATCTTATTTCGCCTTCGGAGCCGGTTTCGGCTTCTCCGGCAGACCCTGGCCGGGCTTCGGATCGAGATTCGCCTTCATGTCTTCCTCAGTCACTGATGAAGCCACACCATCCGCCGGGATCTTCGCCTTCGCCGTCCACAAGATCGCGTTCAACACGAGTTTGCGCTGGTCGTTGTTCGCCCAGCCCTTGTGGAAGTGGCCGCCGGTGAAGCCGAAGCCGCGACCGCCGTCCGCACGCTCGCAGGCCCACGCCACATGCTGCTTTTCCTTGTTCTTCACGGACTCGCGCACAGCCGGATTGCCGCTGTGATGGCCGTCAGGGCGGCTCATGGTCGAATCCGGGGCCACGTCGCTGAGGATTGGCGTCACGCCCTCCATGCCCTTGCGGAAGCGCATGTAGAAGTACCATTCGTCGTTCGTGGCGAAGGGCTTCACGCCTTCGCTGATCGGATGCACCGGGAACTCCTTGAAATTCGCATCCCAGTGCGGGTTCACGCTCCAGTTGATCTCAAACGCCCCGCCCATCCAGTCGATGAACTCCTTGTTGCCCTTCTCAATCGTCGGCTCCACCGCGTAGTGGATCGTCAGGAAGCCGCAGCCGCGCTTCATCTCCTTGTCGAGTTGAGCGAGTCGGCCTTCTTGCAGCGCCGGATGCCCGCCGCCGCCGTCGGAGTAGATCACCACCGTGTCCGCCTTCGACAACTCCTCCTGCGAGGGCCATTCACCGTTCAGGTGATGCTTGATCTCCACCTGCTCCGCCGCGCCCTGTTCCAGACACTTCTTCAAAAGCTGGATGCCCGCATTGTGCTCATGCTGCCCCGGCCCATGCGACGGCTTCCCCGCGATCATGACAATGAGTTTCTTGTCCGCCGAAAACGCGGAACCGACGAGTGACAAGGCAAACAGGAACGTGACGAGGTGCTTCATGGTGGTGGAGACTGCATCAAACGCACACCTTTGAGAAGCCTTTTCATCGCTTCACGCCCCGCCACGCCAAAATCCCGCATAGCCCGAAGCCAAACGCATTCAGCGTCCCATGAATCGCCCACATCTGCGGCATCGTCAGCGCCAGATTGGGAATCAAATATCGCAGGCCGAACCCCAGCGCCAAAAGCATCGCGGCGAGCAATGAAACGCCTGAAACGACAAACCCCAGCCGCGCCAAAACTTTGCGTTCCTTTTCCAAACCGCGCTGAATCTGCGAAACGGCCACTCCAGCGGCTCCCAGCACCAAAACCGTCACCCCAAACAGTTCCACGAACTTCAGCACACCAAAATGCATGCAGGTGATCCCCGCCGCCACCAGCGGCACGCCGGTCAAGATCGCAACGCATGAGAACTTTGTCAGCCCATTCGGCCGCGCCTTCGCATTCAGTCCCGCCATCAGTGGCAGTGTGAATCCCGCATGATGAAAATGTGCCGCTGTGAGCAACACGATCAACGGATCAAAGTTCCAAGGCGTCCAGTTCGCCCGGTGCGCCACCAGCCATGCCGCGCCAATCGCTGGGAAGATGCGGCTTGCAGACAGGCACAAAACTCCAGCCGAAAAGCGATTCAAACGCCGAAACTCACCCCATGCCCGCCAGGAGCAAACGATCAGCCACGGACAAGCCAGCAGGGCGGTGATTATCCCGTGAGGCACGCACAGCGAGAACGAAACCAGCACTGCCGCAATCGTCTGCCACCCATTGAATCGTTGCTGCTGTCCAACAGCTTCCAAACCGGCCCCAGCAGGCATCAGAAACAGAATTGAAAACGTCAGCAAGGCGATGATCCAGTAGTCTCGGCCTGGCGGCTCCGATCCCGCCGGAACCAACACAAACGCCCACATCAACGTATGGGCCAGTTTCTGCATCTCTGATTTGGAAGTGGATTTCATCCCGCCGCCTCCTTCATCCTCGCCTGCGAATCCCGCACAAACCGGCACTGCCACCACCGCGCCAGCGGAAAGGCGAGCCAGGCCATCCAGTGCCGCGGTTGCGAAAAGGCACGGATCACATACCACACACTGCCGTCCGGACGCTTCTCGATTACAAACTGCTCCTCGCCGCACTCCGCGTGTTCCGGCAACGTGCCATAGACAAACCCATGCGTGTGCGCCGAATCGCTGCGACACAGAATCCGGCACGGATTCACCCACCACAGCCCACAGATGCGTGTCACCATCGCCACGATCTGCCCCGATTCTTGACCGTTGACTGCTTGACGGCTGACTTCCGCCCAGGCGGGAAACATCCGCCAGCCATCCAAGGCCTCGCATGCTGATCGATAAGCTGCTTCACCACTCCCCAGCCTCACCGCATGCTCGTCCGCGATGAATCCAACACCCGGCGGCGGCGTGTAGCTCAGAGGCGCATCACTCCACGTCTCCAGCACTCCTCGCAGTCGTTCGGGGGATGGTTTTCGCAGGCTGAACATCCGCCACTATGGAGCGCCGACGATTCACCGGCAAAAAAAGATGTTGGCTGGCCGACGAATCGTCGGCACTCCATACCCATGCCCCCGCCCATCCGCGCCGTCATCTTCGACTTCGACGGCCTCATCGTTGACACTGAAAGCACCGGTTACCACACCTGGAGAGAGATTTTTGACCAGCACGGCCACGAACTGCCCGTGGAGCGCTACGCACAGGTCGTCGGCACCGATTTCAACACCAGCTACGATCCGCGTCGCGATCTCGAACAGCTCACCGGTCGCGACTTCGACTGGGACGCTGTCGAAGTCGCCCGCAAGACTCACGAGAACGAACTGCGCAAGCACTTGAAGCTTCTTCCTGGCGTCGCCGATCTCCTTCAAGAGGCCGATGCGCTCGGTCTTCGTATCGCCATCGCCTCCAGCAGCCCGCGAACATGGATCGACTCGTGGATGGACCAGCTCGGCCTGCACGATCACTTC
Source organism: Prosthecobacter sp. (assembly GCA_035438165.1). Taxonomy (GTDB): domain Bacteria; phylum Verrucomicrobiota; class Verrucomicrobiia; order Verrucomicrobiales; family Verrucomicrobiaceae; genus Prosthecobacter. The sequence continues at coordinate 3,938 of DAORHS010000190.1, read as the reverse complement.
CACCACATCTCCACCGTCGATGACACCGGCAAGGTGAAGCCAGATCCCTCGCTCTTCCTCCACGCCGCCGAAAAACTCGGCGTGCAGCCCGAGGAGGCCGTCATCTTTGAAGACTCGCTCAACGGCCTCCGCGCCGCCATCGCCGCCGGCATCCGCTGCATCGTAGCTCCCGGCCCGATGACGCGTCATCTCGACTTCACGGGTGCGTGGAAGCGGGTGAATTCACTGGCGGAGGTTTCACTGGCGGCTTTGATGGGATAATCCCCCCGCTGTCATGACACCGCTCCCGCTTGCCGACCGCTACGCACGCTTTCGCGATGCGGTGTTCAGCGGCATTGAGGAGACGCGGCTGCCAGGATTTGAGGTGCCTCTGACCGAGCTTGATCTGCAAAGCCTGTGGTTCGCGGGAGCCTTCGGCAGCGAGTTCACCAGCACGGATGGCAAAGCGGTGCGCATCACCGACTTCGGCACCTGGAACTCCGGCCCCGGCCCGGATTTCACCGGCTGCGCGATTCGCGTGGGTGAGGAAACACTGCACGGCGACATCGAACTCGATCCCGATGCGCGTGACTGGGAGCGCCATCAGCACGGTGCCAATGCTGATTACGACCGCGTCGTGCTGCATCTGTTCTTGGATGCACCGCAGGAGCGCTTCTACACGCGCACGAGCCAGCATTGCGAGATCGCGCAGGTTGTGTTGAATCCGTCGATGCTCGCCAACGATGCGAGGCCGAACCGCGGTCTGGCCGCCGCACGCTTGGGGCGCTGCGCCACGCCGTTGCATGAGATGGATGCCGCGCGGGTGCAGTCCATCATCGAGTCCGCCGCCCAATACCGTCTGGACTTGAAATCGAAGCGCCTGCACCGCTGCGTGGCCGCGCAGGGCCGTGAGGAGGCCGTTTATCAGGCGCTGGCCCGCGCCCTCGGCTACAGCAGCAACCAGCAGCCCTTCGTTTTGCTTAGCCAGCGCCTGCCGTTGAAGCGTCTGCTTAAAACCGACGCATCAGCTCGTGAAGCGCTGCTCTTTGGCGTCTCCGGCTTCCTCGAAGTCATGCGCAGCGACGACACCGAGCCGGAAACACGCGCCTACCTGCGTCAGCTTTGGTCCCAGTGGTGGAAAGTCCGCAACGACTGCCTGCGCTGGCTCGAGCCGCGCCAGCTTCCGCGCTGGAAGCTCAAAACCATTCGCCCCGGCAATCACCCGCAGCGCCGTCTCGGTGCTTTGGGAGCGATGCTCAATGCGTGGCCGCAAATCGTCGCCCCACTGGCCGATGCCACGCGCTGGAGCCAGGCCGCGTGGCGCGAAACGCTGCTGACGCTCACGCATGACTTCTGGAGTACGCATTACACGCTGCTTGCCGATCCGGCCTCCAAGCCAATCGCTCTCATCGGCGAAACGCGAGTGCAGGAGATGCTGGCAAACGTCGCCTACCCGCTGCTCGTGCCCGAGCGCACGCGCCTGTGGGCCGAATACCTCGAACTCCCCGCCCTGCTCGACAATCAAAAGGTCCGCCGCGCCGTGCTGCGCCTGTTTGGCGATGACCCAGGCGGCAAAGACTTCACCAAAAAGCTGCACCACCAGCAGGGCCTGCTGCAAATTTACGAGGACTTCTGCCTGGAGGACGATTCCGCCTGCGCGAACTGCCCGTTCCCGGAACGATTGAAGGAATGGGGATGAGCGCAGCGCTGGAATTCATGGTGGTGGCAGTTCCAGCACGACGCGGAAGCCGTGGTTGTTATAGCGGTCCGCTGGCTTGAAGTGCAGACGGCCAGAGGAGAGCAGCAGGCTGTGATGCACATTGTTGAACGATCCGCCACGCAACACCCGCTCCTTCTGCTCCGCGTTCCACCAGTCCTGCACCCATTCCCAAACATTGCCCCCCAGGTCGTAAAGCCCCAGTTTGCTCGGCTTGAAGCTCATCACCGGCGCGGTGGTAGGAAAGCCGTCCGAGTAATTCTCGATCCAAAATTTGGTAAGGAATTCCTCATGCCATGTGCTGTCGGCATAGTTGCCCACGTCCTTCACCGCTGGTGGGTAGATGCTGCCCCAAGGGAACACCGTTGCGAGCTTGCCATTCAATGTCTCGGGCGTGGCGACTTGTGATGATTGCTCTTGCTGACCTATGTCCACCGCCCAGCTCCACTCCTGGTCCGTTGGAAGGCGATAGCGCCTGCCTTCCCTTTGGCTCAACCACTCGCAGAACTTGCTGGCATCGTCCCAGTTCACACCAACGACTGGGTGGTCACTCTCCGCACCACACGCGACTCCATTTTCTTGCTGGTCCATCCATGATCTGTTCACCCCGGAGGCAGCCGCAGCATGGGCCGCGAAGTCTTGACGGCGCGTCTCATGGATGCAGAACAGCACCTTGGTTCCCGGCACGGGGACGAACTTCATGCCGAGGGTGTTCACGAAGGGTTTGTCCTTGGTGGTGATGCTGGTGGCTGTGGCAGCGGCCGGGTTTGTCACAGTACCGGGCGAGGATGCAGGCTGCACGGCAGATAGAGATGCAGCATTGCCTTTTGGGTCGGTGGCTGGAGCGGTCTCCAACACACAACGAAAGCCCCGGTTGTAATTGCGGTAACCGGTCGGCAAAGGCGCCCGGTTGGAAAGGTGGAGAAGCCTGTCGTCATTAAGACAACTGCCGCGCATCACACGGTCATTCGAGCCGCTGTTCCACCTGTCCTCCACCCATTCCGCCACATTGCCACAGAGGTCGTAAATGCCCAGGGCGTTTGGCTTGAAGCTCATCACGGGCGCGGTGGTGGGGAATCCATCGTCATAACCGGGAAGATAATTGGCACCTGGATGCGGGGCCTTGGTCTTCCGGCTTTGATCGCTGAAGTTGCCTGCGCCTGGCGGGGGCGGCCATGTCGTCCCCCATGCAAACACATTGGGCAACTGGGGGATGTCTGCGGGCAGCATGCCCTGCTTGCGGTTTTCCATGGTGGCGATTCCGACCGCAACGCTCCATTCCTCGTCGGTCGGCAGACGGTACGACCGCCCCTCCTTGCGGCTCAGCCATGCGCAGAAAGCCGTCGCATCGTCCCAGCCTACATAGGTGACAGGATGCTCGCCGGGACGTTCGGCAGGCTCGAATCCAACCACCGTTTGATTCACCCAGCCGCTGTGAAGAGAGCGCTGCTCTTTTGCATAGGCAGCATAGTCCTGATAACGCGTCTCATGCACGCAGAAGAGCACCTTCGTTCCCGGCACGGGCACGAATTTCATGCCGAGGCTGTTCACGAAGGGGGCCTCCTTGGTGGATGCGGCAGGCGGGGTCTGCTGCTGATAGTCCCGCGCCAGCTTCTGACTCACCGCCGAGAGCGTGTTCAGCGGTACCGGCGTCACCTTGCCCGCGATGTCCAGCAGGACATTGCCGCTGGCGATGGCTTTGAACGTCGCCGTGATGCTGCGCCCCTTGGTGTCCGTCCAGCTTGTTGGGCCGGTGGGAAGTGCTGTGGGAGGCGGCGGTTGCGACAAAAACTCGATGATCGTGGCCTTGTGAATGATGACACCCGTGTCATCCGCGTTGACCACTGGGAACCCAGGATCACGTGTCGGGTTGGTCCCTGTCTCCTGGAACCGTTTCAAGTCGCCCTCCCAATGCACAATGACCACGTCATTCAGCACGCCCGTCAGCGAGTTCTTGCGCACTTTCACAATGGACCGATGCCGCTTGTTCGGCGCCAGCAGGCCAGCCTTCCAAATCCGGGCCTCTTTCGAATCAACGGCCTGCCGACCGTCAAGGCTGGGAAAACCGAAATACGGCTCAGGGTGGTCCTTGAACAAATTCAGCGCCCAAAACAAGTAAGTGCCTCCCACCGGAAATCTTTGCCCCACATGAATCGGCTTTTCATCCACAGAGCTGAATTCGATCTCAAAATCATACTCAGTGGATGATATAGCATGAGGAAACTGAATGCGCTGTGCATTG
>DAORHS010000189.1:0-7804 GCA_035438165.1 Prosthecobacter sp. | reverse complement strand
CTTGCAGCCAATCAATGACTTCCTGCGGGTAGTGCGGTCGATAGCGGACATAATTCTCGACGCGGTCGGAAAAGCGCTGTTCGGGAGCTGGCATGGTGCGACGATGGCGGAGGCCGGTCGGAAAACAAGTTGCCAGCCCCTTGGCGACTGCTAACGCTCAAAACCAACTATGATCGTCGCCCCCAAAATTCGTGGATTCATCTGCACCACCGCGCATCCCACCGGCTGTGCCAAACATGTCGCTGACCAGATCGCCGTCGTCAAAGGGCGTGGTCCCATCGCCAACGGGCCGAAGAAGGTGCTCGTGATCGGTTCCTCCACCGGATACGGCCTGTCCTCGCGCATCGCGGCGGCCTTTGGCTCGGGTGCGGCCACGATCGGGGTGTTCTTTGAAAAACCTGCTGAGGCCGACCGCTGCGGCACCACGGGCTGGTACAACTCCGCCGCCTTCGAAAATGAGGCCAAGGCCGCCGGATTGTATGCTCGCTCCTTCAATGGAGACGCTTTCTCGGACGCGATGAAGGCGGAAGTGATCGAGGCGATCAAGCAGGACTTCGGTCAGGTGGATTGCATCATTTACAGCCTCGCCTCGCCACGCCGCACGCACCCGAAGACGGGCGAGGTTTTCAAATCGGTGCTCAAGCCCATTGGCAGCGCGTCCTACACGAACAAAAACCTCAACACCGGCACCGGTGTGATCAATGAAGTGACCATCGAGCCTGCCAGCGACGACGAGATCGCGCAAACCGTGGCGGTCATGGGCGGTGAAGACTGGGAAATGTGGATCGATGCGCTGCTCGCCGCCGGGGTGGTCGCCGAAGGCACGCAGACCGTGGCCTACAGCTACATCGGGCCGGAATTGACTTGGCCGATCTACAAGAACGGCACCATCGGCCATGCCAAGGAAGACCTGGAGCGTGTGCAGCGCGTGCTCGACACCAAGCTTGCTCCGATTGGTGGCAAGGCCTGGGTTTCGGTGAACAAGGCGCTCGTTACTCAGGCCAGTTCCGCGATTCCCGTCGTGCCGCTTTACATCTGCCTGCTTTACAAGGTCATGAAGGCCGAAGGCACGCACGAAGACTGCATCGAGCAGATGGACCGCCTCTTCCGCGAGCGTCTCTACAACGGCAATCCGCAGCCTGACGAAGGTGGCCGCATCCGGGTGGACGACTGGGAGATGGCTCCCGCCGTGCAGGAACTCGTGTTCAAGCGTTGGGCCGAGGTGAACACTGAAAACTTCGCCGAACTCGCTGACTTCGAAGGCTACCAGTCCAACTTCCTCCGTCTCTTTGGCTTTGGCCTCGAAGGCGTGGACTACAACGCCGATGTCGATGTGAACGTCCGTGTGCCGTCGCTGGCCTGATGGCGCGTGAACCGTGCGCGCCTCATAGGCGGGCTCTCGTGGACCTTGTGTGCCTTCCCCGATGGGAAGCACCGTGGATAGGCGAGAGCCGGCCGCGTTGTTTCCGGTTCAACTCGCCCCACTGCCACGAATCACGGCGGGCAGCGTCTGGGCGAGGATCTTCAAATCGAGCCAGAAGGACCAGTTGTCGATGTACTTGAGGTCGAGCGCGACCCACTCCTCGAAGTTCTTGATGCCGTTGCGGCCGGTGACCTGCCAGAGGCATGTCAGGCCGGGCTTGACGCTCAGGCGGCGGCGTTGCGCGTGTTTTTCGATGCGCTGGATCTCATAGACGGGCAGGGGACGCGGGCCGACGAGGCTCATCTCGCCACGCAGCACGTTGATGAGCTGCGGCAGCTCGTCGATGCTGTTGCGGCGCAGCCAGCGGCCAAAGGCGAAGATGCGGGGATCGTTGGTGATTTTGAAGACGGGGCCGTCCATCTCGTTGTGCGCCTCCAGTTCGGCGCGCCTGGTTTCAGCATCGGTGTGCATCGTGCGGAACTTCCACATGATGAAGGGCCTGCCGTAGTGGCCGGCACGTTCCTGCTTGAAGAAAACCGGGCCGCGCGAGCCGAGGCGGATGCCGATGATGGCGACGAGCCACAGCGGCAGCGAGAGCAGAAGCAGAATAAGTGCTCCGACACGATCGACGATGTTTTTCAACAGCAGTTCCCAGGAAGCCTGCGGGGTGCTGTGAAACACCAGCATCAGACGGCCGCCGAGCACGTCGAAGGTCGGGCGCGCGATGGCGGTCTGGAAAAAATCCGCGGCGATCCAGGCCTCGACGCCTTCGGTCTCACAGGCCTGCACGGCTTCCTCGATCTTGCTGAAATGGACGTGCTGCGCGGCGAAGAGCACGCGGCTGATGGAGTGCTCGTGCAGGGCGGTCACAAGATAGGCAACCGGGCGCCGGGTGATGTCGATGTGCTCCAGCACTTCGACTTCGGCGCGTTGTTCCGCCCTCATGTTCGCCATGAAGGCATCGATGTCGCTCTGCTCGCCGGCGACGATCACACGTTCGCGGCCTTTGCCTGAAAGCATCTGCTTCCGCAGCATCTCACGCTGCCAGGCCTCCCGCAGCAGGAGTGACAGGGCTCCGAGTGCGACCGAGAAGATGACCACGGCACGGCTTTCGACCGACCATTTGAAGAACACGATGCAAAAGGCGATGCACATGCCGATGATGACCAGCGCCTCCGCCAACTGGCGCACGGAGCGCCCGGGCGGCTTGTGGTGGATGTTTGAGTAGAAGCCGCGTGCCTCCAGCACGATGGGCGTGAAGGGGGCCACGACCGCGATCACCCAGTAAAACTTCTCCATTGAGGGAATCTCCGCCGCATCCGGGAGGAAGACCGGCACCAACTGGGAACGCAGGAAATGCCCGAACCACAGACAGAACGCGAGCAAGGCGCTGTCGAGCAGTTCGGTGAGCTGCAAATTGATTTCTTGCTTCCTGCCCAGCATAATGGCGAACTAGATACTGAAATTTATTTAGATTTATTAAAATTATACTCAACCTAGCGAATGGCTCAACTTGTTTCCTCTAAAAATCTGCTTTTCTCGTCCCGCCCCCTCGCCGTGGGGGTGGTGGCTGATTCTGCGGCCCTCGATCACTTGACCTCGTTGGATCCGGTTGCGCGGGCCGCCTTGTGCGATGTCGCCGAACTCCGGCTGGACCAGCTTCAGCTTCCTGCGGCTGATTTACGGGCCAAACTGGCTGGAAACACGCTGCCGCTGCTCCTGACCGCCCGCCATCCGGCCGAAGGGGGGCAGGCTCCTGAGGATCCTGCGGCCCGTGCGGCCATGATTGAGCCGTTGCTGGATCTGGCCACGTTGATCGACCTCGAACTGCGCAGCGCCGCCCAGATGCAGGGGACCATTCAAAAAGCGCGGGCGGCCGGGGTTCCGGTGGTGGGCTCGTTTCACGACTTCCAGGCCACGCCTTCTGACGAGGTGCTCAGCGGCGCGGTGAATTTTGCCCAGCAGGCAGGGCTGGACGCCGTGAAGATCGCCACCTACCTGAACACGCAGGATGATTTGATCCGCCTCATGAAGCTGGCCGGCCAAACTCACCGGCTGCGGATTTCCGTCATGGGCATGGGCCCGTGGGGCCGTGTGTCACGTCTGGTGCTGGCAAAATGTGGCAGTCTGTTGAATTACGGCTTTATTGGTGTCTCGAATGCTCCAGGGCAGTGGCCCGTCGCCCGCCTCAAAGAACTTCTCGCTGAACTTTGAAATGATCTCCCTCCTCAATTTTCCTCATGTCCGCCGTGCTTTGCTGGCCGGTCTTCTTTGTGCTTCGATCACCGGATGCGATGACCCGAAGCGGGAGCAGCAGCTTCAGTGGCGTGAGGAAGAGGTCGAGGCGAAGGCGGCGGCCGTCGCCAAACGCGAGCAGGAGTTTGCCGCTGAACGCCAGCTCATTGCCCAGGCCAAAGCCGACATCGCCGCACGTGAGGCCACCGTCGCACAGCTCAAGGCTCAACTGGCGGAGGAGATTGAAAAGCTGAAGAAGGTGCGCCGCGACGTCGAAATCAAAAACCTGCGCGGACCGATTCCTCAGATCAGCGCCGGCCGCTGCATCGTCATCGATCCCGAGACCGACGATGTGCTCTTTGAAAAGAATCCCGACCTGCGCGGGGCCATCGCCAGCACGACCAAGATCATGACCGGTCTGCTCGTCGTCGAAGCGGGGGATCTCGACAAGGTGGTCACCATTGAACTGAGTGACACGCAGTGTGCTCCGGTGCGCATCGGCCTCAAGGTGGGGGAGACCTACACCCGCCGTCATCTGCTCACCGCCATGATGGTGAAAAGCTCCAATGACATCGCGCAGGCGCTCGCGCGCGATAACGCCGGCAGCGTGGCCGCATTCACCAGGAAAATGGATGAACGTGCAAAGGCGCTGGGTCTGCAAAACACGCACTTCGTCAATCCTCACGGCCTCCCGTCCCTCACAGATGACGATCCCTACAGCACTCCGCGGGATCTGGCCATGATCGCCAAGGCCGCCGACAAACTGCCGGACATCCGCAAAATCGTCAAACTGCAGAGCTACAAGTTTACCCGGCCCGATGGCAAGTTCATCGAGCTCGCCAACACCAACCGTGTGCTGCGCAGCGCGAGCTACTGCGACGGGATGAAGACCGGCTACACCGAGGCCGCCGGCTACTGCCTCGTTGCCACGGGCGAACGCAACGGCCGCCGCCGCATTGTCGTCATCCTCAATGACACCAGCGAAGGCGTCTGGAAGGATGCCCAATCGCTGCTCGACTGGGCGCTGAAAGCTTGATCATAGTCCGGCGGAGGAGTGTTATGGCCGGGCCGATGCATTCGTCATTCGACATTCTGCATTCGTCATTCATTTTTGCCGTCTCCAGCCATGAAATCATTCGTCCTTCCCATCTTCGCCCTCTGTTTTGCCGCCGTCAGCCTCGCTGAAACACCCAAGAATCTCGCCATCGTTCCCAAGCCGCGTGAAGGCGGCTGGGTGAAGCGTCACGAGTCCTTCAATGAAATCTCCCAGAAGGGCGAGGCGCAGTTGGTTTTCCTCGGTGATTCCATCACGCAGGGCTGGGAGGGCAACGGCAAGGAAGTGTGGGCCAAGTTTTGGGCGCCGCTCAAGGCCGCGAATTTCGGCATCAGTGCTGATCGCACCGAGCACGTCATCTGGCGTCTGCAAAACGGCAACTTCGACGGCATCAAACCGAAGCTCGTCGTGCTCATGATCGGCACCAACAACACCGGCCATCAGGGGCGTCCTATCGTCGAACACGGTGGCGTCGTTTACACCAGCAGCGCCGAACAGACCGCCGAAGGCGTGAAGATGATCCTCGCCATCCTCGGCAAGAAGCTGCCGGAGACCAAGGTGTTGCTGCTTGGCATCTTCCCGCGTGGTGCCACCAAGGACGACGCCATGCGCAAGCAGAACGTCGCCACGAACAACCTCATCTCGGGCTTTGCTGATGACAAACGCGTCTTCTACATGGACATCGGCAGCACCTTCCTCCAGCCCGACGGCACGCTGCCGAAGGAAATCATGCCTGACCTGCTTCACCTCAACGCCAAAGGCTACGAGATGTGGGCCAACACCATCGAGGGCAAGGTCAAGGAACTCATGAAGTAACAAGGAGTGGGGACATCCTGTCCCCGCCTGCATTCCCTTGTCGTCCATCGCCATTCCAGTCATGAAATCCCTCCTCATCCCTCTTCTTTTGGCCGCCACGGCCAGTTTTGCCCAGATCGCCGGTCAGGCCACGCCGGTGGACAAGATCAAGGTCGCCAAAGGCTTCAAAGTCGAGTTGCTCTACTCCGTTCCGAAGGAAACCGAAGGCTCGTGGGTGGCGATGACGCAGGATGACAAGGGCCGCATGATTTGCAGTGATCAATACGGCGCGCTTTATCGCATCACGCCGCCTGCCATCGGCGGCAGTCCGGGTGAGACGAAGGTGGAGAAGCTGAGCATCGACTTCGGTCACTGTCAGGGGCTTCTTTATCATGCGGGAGCTCTCTACGGTGTCGTGAACGACGAGGTGTATCAGGGGCGTGGCCTGTACCGTTGCAAAGACACCAACGGTGACGACCAATTCGACACCGTCGAACTTCTCCGCAGCTTTCCCGGCAAATCCGGCGAGCATGGGCCGCATGGCGTCATCGCCTCGCCGGACGGCAAGAGCCTCTACGTGCAGTGCGGCAACCAGTTGGAGGAACCCAGTGCCGAATCGAGCCGCGTGCCGCGGAATTGGGCCGAGGACCAGCTTTTCCCGATGCTGCTCGGCCGTGGCTTTATGCGCGACAAGCTCGCCCCCGGCGGCTGGCTCGCGAAGACGGATCTCGACGGCAAGAAGTGGGAGCTGATCACCATCGGCACCCGCAACACCTACGACATCGCCATCAATCGCAACGGCGACATCTTCGGTTTCGATGCCGACATGGAATGGGACACCGGCATGCCGTGGTATCGCCCCACACGCGTGTGCTTCATGCAAAGCGGCGGCGACTTCGGCTGGCGCACGTGCAGCAAGAAATTCCCGGTGCGCTGGGAGGACAGCCTGCCGGCCGTCGTGGACATCGGTCCCGGCTCGCCCACCGGCGTTGCCTTCGGTTACGGCGCCAAGTTCCCCGCCAAATTCCAGGACGCCCTCTACATCTGCGACTGGAGCTACGGCAAGATGTACGCCGTGCATCTCGATCCGAGCGGCGCTGGCTACACGGGTGTCGCAGAGGAATTCATGAGCGCCTCACCGTTGCCGCTGACGGACATCGAAGTCTCGAAGAAGGACGGCGCGATGTATGTGAGTGTTGGCGGGCGGAAGGTGCAGTCAGGGGTGTATCGGGTGACTTATGTGGGGAATGAAAAAGCCACAGCGATCGTGTCCAAGTTCGTTGAGGTCGGACGCGGCACCAAAGAGCTGGATTTCAAATGGCTGCTGGGGGTGAACAAAAATGACGCCTCGGAATTACGCAGGGCTATTGAGGCCACCTATGGCATGCAGCATCCCAAGGTCGTTGACGCTGTCTGGCCTGGCCTGGGCAGCACAGATCGCAATGTCCGCTTCGCCGCCCGCATTGCCCTGGAGCATCAACCCATCGCTTCGTGGAAAGACAAGGCGCTGAATGAGTCCAATACCCGCGCTGCCTTGACGGCGCTGATGGGCCTCATTCGCAGCAGTGGTGGTGACAAAGCATTGCAGCAGCCGGTGCTGAGCGCATTGAACAAGATCGACTCCAAGGCGCTCAAGGGCCTCGACCGTGTCACGCTGATCCGCGATTACATGCTCGCCTTCACACGCATGGGTGAGCCGGATGCGGCGACGAAGGAGACGCTGATCAAACATCTTGCGCCGTTGTTCCCCACGAATGATCCGGCCCTGAACCGCGATCTCTGCGAAGTGCTGGTCTATCTCGGAGACTCCAGCATCGTCGCCAAAGCCGCGCCGCTGGTCAATGGCTCGCCCACCCAGGAGGAGCAGATCGACTACGCCCGCATCCTGCGCTTCGCGAAGACCGGCTGGACGAAGGAACTGCGCGCCGACTACTTCCGCTGGTTCCTCCGTGCCGCGAACTACAAGGGCGGCGCTTCGTTTGACCTGTTCATCGGCGAAATCAAAAAGGACGCACTCAGCACGATGACCGAGGAGGAGAAACTGGCGATCAAGGATGTGCTGGATGCCAAACCGGAGGCCAAGGCGCCGAGTTTCACCGTGAAGCCGATGCAGTTCGTCAAACCCTGGACGCTGGCCGATCTCGAAAAATCCCTCGGCGTCGGTTTGGAAGGCAATCGCAACTTTCAGAACGGTCGCAACATGTTCGGTGCCGCCACCTGCTTTGCCTGCCATCGCTTCAACAACGAAGGCGGTGCCATCGGCCCCGATTTGACTTCCGTCGCCGGCAAATACAGCC
>DAORHS010000188.1:0-7806 GCA_035438165.1 Prosthecobacter sp. | reverse complement strand
CGTGATGTATTCCGGCAACCACAGCCCCTGTCATCCGCTGGACGCGGTGCTGGCGGCGGCGGATGAACTGAAGGGTGAAACGCAGCTTCACTTCCTGTTTGTGGGCGGTGGCAGCGAGTTCAAGAAGGTGCAGGCTTTCGCACGGGAGAAGGCGCTGCCAAACATCACCTGTCTGCCGTATCAGCCAATGGAGAAGCTGTCGGGTTCGCTCTCGGCGGCGGATTTGCATCTCGTCGTCATGGGCGATCCGTTTGTGGGCATCGTGCATCCGTGCAAGATCTACAACATCCTCACGCTGGGCATTCCGTTCCTCTTCGTGGGCCCGGATCAGAGTCACGGCGCCGATTTGGCGCGGCGGTTGAACGACCCCACGCATGGGCGCGTGGCGAGGAATGGTGATGTGCCTGAGATTGTGCGGCAAATCCGTGAGGCGATGGCGCTGGGCACGCAGCCGGTGAGCGAGGCGGCCAGAAAACTGGGCGCGGAGTTTTCCCACTCGGTGCTGTGCCCCCGGCTGGCGGAAGTCATCGAGCAGGCCGCAGCACGCGCGTGATCAGCTCGTAGCTGGCGAAGCGCTCGGCGTCAGGGAAATCGTGATCGGAGTCGGGGTGGGCGATCTGCAGGTGTGACTCCGCCTGATGCAGCTTGAACAATGGCAGAGCTGCGCCCGCGATGCGGTCCACGCTCTGCCACTGGAAGTTGGCATCCCGCAACGGCGCATTCACGAAGACGTGGCGTGGTGCGAGGCAGGCGATGAGTTCGTAAAAGTCGAAGGGCACCTCCTGCGGCCTGCCGAGGTAGCCGCCCATGTTGGACATGTAGCGTTCCTGATTCCAGCCCTGGATGTTGCCGCCTTTGTAGTCGAGGAACGAGTCGAAGCCGCAGCTTGAGATGATGACCTGAATGCGATCATCAAAGACGGCGGTGTAGATGGCATTGTGCCCGCCGAGCGAGTGCCCGATGGCCGCGTAACCGTGTGAATGATCGACGAAGGGCAGGGAATCGAGCAGGTCGAGGCCGCGCAGATTGTCCCAGATGGCCTTCATCGTGCCGCTGGGCATCTTCAGCGCTTTCAAATCGGGCTGATAGTCGGCCAGCAGCGGATAACTCGGTGCCAGTGTCACGAAGCCGCGCTCCGCCAGTTCGGAAGCATACTGGCGGTTTGCCTTGCCGCCGAGGCCGACGACCACTTTGAAGCCGATCTTGTTTTCCGTGGGATGCAGGCAGAGAACGGCGGGTGTCTTGGTGCCGTTGAGCGCTGATTTCGGAATGCACAGGTAAGCGGGCACCCTGCCGCCGGGTTGTGATGTGTAGGTGATGAGCCGGCGCACGTAGCCGCCGCAGTCCACTTCTTCGAGAATCTGCGGATCAAGCGCACACCTCATCTCCGCGCCGGGCAGGGGACCGGCGACCTGCTGAAAGCCCGCCAGAGCTTCCTTGCGGCGTGCTTCCCACTCGCTGGTGGTCGTGACGGTCTTCCGGCTGCCCCCCTGGTCATGATACTCCAGCAGATTCGTGCGGCTCAGGCCGCGAATCGGGGGAACATCATCTGCGTAAGCAGGGCAGGACAGGGCGAGGGCAAAAAGAACGCGGCGCATGGGATTCATACGCCGCGTCAGCAGGAAATGTTTTCCGGGGAGCTTAATCGTCGCTGCGCTGGCCGCCCAGCATGTGCATGATGTAGTAGAGGAAGGTGCCGAGGGCGCTGATGAAAGCCGCGACGTAGGTCAGAGCGGCGGCGTCGAGCACCTTGCTCATCGCTTCGGTTTCTGCACCGGGAGCGACCGCGCCAGTGTGGGCCAGGATGCGCTTGGCACGGGCGGTGGCGTCAAACTCCACCGGCAGTGTGACGAGCTGGAACAGCATCACAATGCCGAAGCATGCAGCCAGGACCGGGATGGCGATGTTGGGGGCGAAGTACAAGAGACCAAAGCCGGCAATGGGAATGATGTTGCCCGCGATGGTGGTGATGCCCACGGCGGCCATGCGCCACTGCAACGGCGCGTAGAGCTGCTGGTGCTGGATGGCATGCCCGCACTCATGCGCCGCCACACCGAGCGCGGCGACATTGGTGCCATAGTAGTTTTCTTCGCAAAGCACGAGCTGCTTGTTCGCCGGGTCGTAGTGATCGCTCAGCAGGCCTCGGGTGGGGCGCACGGTGACATCGCGGATGCCGTTCAGGTCCAGAATGCGCTGGGCGATCTGCGCTCCTGAGAGGCCGGAGCTGGCGGGTACCTGCGAATAACGCGCGTAGGCGCCTTTCACGCGCCAGGAGGCCCAGAGGGACAGCGCCATCGTGCCAAGGAAGAGGAGGAGGTAGAGCGGATCAATGATCATGGTTTGTCAGAATGAGTTTGTTCTTTGATACGCATCAATCCTGCCATGGGAAGCACGGGCACGTTGCAAATTCGCATGAACTTTGTCACACAAAATCCCATGTTGCTTCCATCGGGGCCTGCGATTGAATCAACCACTCATGGAAACAGGCCCCGCATCTCCCGCCCAGACCCCGGACACGATCATCTGCCGCGTCACCCGCTGGTATTTCCGCCGCATGGGAATGCTGGCCGGGCTGCTGCTGGTTTTCGGCCTCGTGTTTCTCTACGACGGTGTCTGGGGCTATCCGAAAGTGGTCGCCATTGCGCAGAAGAAGGAATGGTTCATGAAGGAGCATCTGCCCTCGTTTGAAACGGCCAAAAAAGAGGGGCGCATGGAACAGTGGCTGGCGGATGCCAAAGCCAGGGGGCTGCCCACGGGTGTGGACGGTGATTCACCGCGCTGGAAGAGCTACGCCGCGCAGAACGGCTGGGAGGAAGATCCCAAGCTCTACAGCGACCGTGAGATCGCGGAGCAGTTCTGGTTTGCCTACGGTTGTTTTGCCGGCGGACTGATGGTCGTCGTCGTCCTGCTGCGCAATCGTGGCAAGGTGCTGCGTGGCGAGGCTGCGCACTGGGTGACTCCGGAAGGCGTGGAGATCCGATACACCGACGTGTTCCGCATCGACAAACGCAAGTGGGAGCACAAGGGGCTCGCGTATGCGTGGTATCGCAGCAATGGCGGCGCGGAAAAGCGAGCCGTGTTCGACGATCTGAAATTTGGTGGAACGGACCGGATTTTGGAACGTCTGCTCAGCCGTTTCAGCGGTGAACTCATTGAAAAGATCAGTGAACCTGAGACCGTGGAACAACCGCCTGAGGAGGTCGATAAATGAGACGGTTGCAGCGCGTTTGAAAAACACGGGATTTTCTCCTTGCCAAAGCAAACTCAGCCGCTAAAGCTCCGGCCCATCACCCACCCCCATCTATGGCAGAAAACATCACAGAAAAAGTCAGAGACATCATCGTTGAACAGCTTGGCGTGAATCCCGAGCAGGTCACCCCCGAAGCCAAGTTCATCGAAGATCTCGGAGCCGACTCCCTCGACACCGTCGAGCTGGTGATGGCCTTCGAAGAAGAATTCGGCATCGACGTTCCTGACGAAGAGGCTGAAAAACTCCAGTCCGTGGGCGATGTCGTTCGCTACGTCGAAGAAAACGCCGAGTAACCGACGCTCAGCATCACTTTATGAAAGCCAGGCGGTCACCCGCCTGGCTTTTTTATTGGGCTGTCGGCAGGCTGTGATCGGAGTCCTGTTCCCCTCAGTGGTGCGGCAGATCGCAGACAAAACAAAAACCCCGCCGCGTCGTCAGACACAGCGGGGTTGAAGAAAGAGGGGGGGGGAGAGGATCAGCCTTCGCCGGCGACCTTGCTGATCACCTGGCGGCCGCGGTAATAACCGCAGGAGGGGCAGGCAACGTGGCCGGGAACGGTGGTGCCGCATTCCGGGCAGCTCTTGAGGGTGGGTGCCTTCCAGCGGTTTGCGCCTTGACGCATGCGTTGGCGGCTCTTGGATTGTCTGCGCTTCGGATTGGCCATGAGAGTATCGAGGTGGGGTCTGTTCTAGTTTAGCTTGTTCAATGCTTCCCACACACCCGGGCCCGCATCTTGAGATTCGTCGGGGGCTGTTTCCAGCGCCTTTTCAAACCTGCCTTCGGCGGGACACTGACGAGGGCGGACATTGCCGTCCTCACAGCGTGGGTAGCTCGGAAGGGCCAGGAGAGTATCTTCACGGATCGTATCCGTCAAGTTGATCGTGCCATCCTTCGCAATCTCAATTTCGGACGAGTAGTTCGGGAGTTCGACGCGGTATTCGAAGCGTTCCAGGCAGCCGCCGCATTCGAGGCTGAAGGTGGCCTCCAGCCGGCCGCTGACGAGCAGATCGCTGCCGTCGCGTTCGACGTGCAGCTCATACTGGAGCGGGGAAACGGCCTGAACAGGGTCTTTGGGGGCCAGATCGAAGAAAGCGGGTGGTTCCTGGCCGGCAATGTCCTTGCCGCCGTCGGGGAGGGAGCGCAGGTCGATTTGAAAGGGGCGGTGCATGGGGAAGAGGCCTGGTCAGGAGGACTGGAGCTTGGCGCGGAGGGCAGTGGCGACGTTGGGCGGCACGAACTGCTCGATGTGACCGCCCAGGCGGCAGATTTCTTTCACCAGACGGCTGCTGATGTAGGTGTATTCTTCGCGGGGCATGAGGAAGAGGGTTTCAAGGTTTGGTTCCAACTTACGATTCATCAGGGCCAGTTGGAACTCGAATTCGAAGTCGGACACGGCGCGCAGACCGCGCACGAGGGCGCAGGCCTGGTGCCGGCGGGCAAAATTCACCAGCAGGCCGTCGAAGGGCATGACCTCGATGCCGGGAATCTCGGCTGAGGCGCTCTGGATGAGTTCGACGCGTTCCTCCACGCTGAAGAGGCTCTGCTTTGAATTGTCCCGTGCCACGGCGATGATGAGTTTGTCAAAAATGCCCGCCGCACGCTGCAAGACGTCGAGGTGGCCGTTGGTGATGGGGTCGAAGCTGCCGGGATAGATCGCGCGTCGCATGATGGTGGGGCGGATTGTAGCGGCGGCAGAGAGGTGTGAAAAGGGAAAGCTCACATGAGCAGCACCTGCGCCATCGCCAGATCGTTCGTGTGTGTGAGACTGACGAGACAGGTGCTCTCACCCGCGTGCTGCCGGGCCGCCCCATGCAGCACGATTTCAGGTTTGCCGCCGGGGGCGCGTACGACTTCGATGTCGGTCCAGTTGACGCCTTCGGCCCAGATGCCGGTGCCGAGGGCTTTCGCGGCAGCCTCCTTGGCCGCGAAGCGTGCGGCGTAATGCATCGCCGGTTCGGCGCAGGCGTCGCAGTAGGCGATCTCGCCGGCGGTGAAGGTGCGGTCTTTGAAACGCTGTCCGTGCCGCTCCAGCAGCTCGCGAATGCGGGACACCTCCACGAGATCAATGCCGATGCCGGTGGCTTTCATGGGGTGTCAATCGCGATAGGTCGCCATGACCGCGAGCATCTCGCGCACCGCCTCGTGCAGGCCGATGAACACGGCGCGTGAAACGATGTGATGGCCGATGTTCAACTCGGCGAGATGAGGAACCTCCCAGAGGTCGGGAAGATTGTGGTTCGTCAGGCCATGTCCGGCATTGATTTGCAGGCCCAGGGCATGGCCCAGCTCTGCCGCAGCGCACAGCCGCGCCACCTCGGCGGCGCGGTCCGTCCCGGTGTGGTTGGCAAAGGTGCCCGTGTGCAGTTCGATCATCGCCGCACCGATTTCGGCGCTTGCACGCACCTGGTCCAGGTCGGGATCGATGAACATGCTGACACGGGTGCCGTTGTCGCCGAGAGCCTTCACCGTGCCGCGCAGGGCATCGCGCTGCCCCGCCACATCCAGGCCGCCTTCCGTCGTGACTTCTTCGCGGTTCTCTGGCACCATGCAGACAAAGTCTGGCCGCACGTCCAGTGCGATGTCGAGAATCTCGCGGGTGTTGCCCATTTCCAGATTCAGCTTCGTGCCGATCTTCGCCCGCAGCAGCCTGACATCATCGTCCTGAATGTGGCGGCGGTCGGCACGCAGATGCACGGTGATCGAGTGCGCTCCCGCTGCTTCGGCAGTCAGCGCCGCAGCGAGGACGGACGGTTCTGCGTTGGGCGACTCCAGCATGGTGCGATAGCGTGCCTGACGCAGGGTCACGACGTGATCAATGTTGACTCCGAGGAGCAGGTTGGGTTGGGGCATGGCCGCTATGTAGCGCAGGTGTTCTGGCCCGCAAGCCTCGTGTCCTCACGACTTTTGACGCAATCTTTACAGAAAAGTGTAACGGCAACCCCAAGATAATGAAGTACTGAATCGCTCCCTCTTGCAACAGGGCGCGAACCTCAAACCTCAATTGCTCCCATGAAATCCCTCTTCTACACGATCCTCATCATCGGTGGTGCTTTTCTCGCCTATGACTACTTTCTCGCTCCTCCCGGCCAGAAAATAGTGTTCAAGAGCCTGAATCCTCCCCGGCAGAAGAAAGCCGCATCGACGACCCCGGCGGCGGAGACAAAACCAGCCGTCAATCAGACTGTTCCCGCGCCGGTCGGACCGGTCGTGGTGGAGAAGCCCAAGCCCGTCGAAATGGCACCTCCGCCTGCTCCGGCACCTGCGTCCGTCACGACCTCCGCTGGGCCCAAATTTGATTCCATCGAGGTTCTGACGGGCAACTGGCAGAAGATTCCACCGTCAGCATTCCCACGTGAAGTGAAACTGCTGCAGGATGCCATGTTCAAGATGAGTGTCGGAGCGAGCAAAATCGCCGCCGGCGGCACGGCGTTTGTCCTCGCCGCTGAAAACGGCATGCTGACCCTCGCTCCCACCGGCACCTCGCCGGCCCGCGCCCAACTCCCGATCGACGGGACGGACTTGAAAGCGCGGCTCAATGAGGTTTACGAAAAGTGGAAGGTTTTGCGCGCGGAGGAACTCAAGGCCATCGCGGCGAAGAAACGTCAGGCGCCGGATCAGCCGACTGTCGGAGCGGGGCCTTCCAGCAGCGAGGCGGATGCCAGTGGCAGGCCGCTGCGTGATTCCAACAACAGTTATCCTCTCCTGGTCGCCAGCATGAAGCGCGGGCAGGTCACTGAGATCACGCCGGAGAACATCACCGGATGGCAGGATCCGCAGCCGGTGACGATTCAGGGCAGAAACGGCTGGGCGGTGAAGGTGAACTTCAATGCCAAGACTGTTTTTGGCCCGCAGCCCGCCGAAGCTCAGGCGCTGGTGCTCGATGGCAGAGTCACCGGCTGGTATTTCACCGGCTCCGGTGAAGAGGTGCCGTGATGAAATTTTGCGAGCAGGGAAGTTTCCGTTTGCCAGAACATGTCATGCGTTTACTATCGCGGCCCATTCGGTAGGGAGCGGTAGCTCAATTGGTTAGAGCGCCAGCCTGTCACGTTGGAGGTTGCGGGTTCAAGTCCCGTCCGTTCCGCCATTGGGTTTAAACAGGCCGCCATGCACATGGCGGTTTTTTGATGCCGTCATGACGCGGGCTACTTGAGCTCCAGAACGCGTTCAAAGCAGCGGCGTTCCTCCGGCAGCATGGTGGCCCGGGGGTTGATGGCTTTGATCACACCGAGGGCTTCGTTGTGAAATCCGCCGCTGTCGGCGATGGCGGCAAACACCGCGCGCTGCCCCTCCGTCAGCGGATTCAGGTCCATGTACTGAAGGAAAGAAACGGCCTGCTGAATGTCCTGAAGGCGCCAGAAGGCAAGAGAGACGGAGAGTTTGCGCACATTGTCCTTGGGCTGCATTTTCAGCAGGTTGTGGGCATTGCGCAGGGACAGTTCGATGTTCTTCCCCACCAGCAGGCTGACATAGAGATGGTTTTCGATGAACGTCGTGTCATCGGGCCAGCGCTGCACGGCGCTCTGGGTGGCCTGGAGCAGGGCTTCCGTGTTTTGATT
>DAORHS010000187.1:0-7864 GCA_035438165.1 Prosthecobacter sp. | reverse complement strand
GGAAGTCGTGCTCGTCGGTCGCGACCAGACGAAGGCCGACAAGCGCCTCGAAACCATCCAGGCCGCCGGTGGGCAGGCCTACTTCGTCTCTGCCGACGCCAGCCGCAAAGCCGACCTGCAAATCCTGCTCGATCAGGTGCTGGAGCGCTCCGGCGGCTGCCACATCCTCGTGAACGGAGCAGGCGTGAACTCCGCCACGCCATTTCTCGACATCGCGGAGGATGAATACGACCGGATCATGAACATCAACACCAAGGGCGTGTTTCTGGCCTGCCAGGTGTTTGGAAAATACTTCGTCGAAAACAAAATCCCCGCCTCCATCATCAATCTCGGCTCCATGTCCGGCCTGCTGCCGCTGAGCCGCGTGTTCACCTACTCGATGAGCAAAGGAGCCGTTCACAATCTCAGCAAGAACCTCGCCCGCGAATGGGCGCCGCTCGGCATCCGCGTGAACACGCTTGTTCCCGGCTTCTTCCCGGCCGAGCAGAACAAAAAAGTGCTCACGCCTGACCGCGTCGCCAAAATCATGGGCCACACGCCGATGAACCGCTTTGGCGAAGCCAAGGAGCTCATCGCCGCAGCCCTGCTCCTCGCCGGAGCGGGCGGATCCTTCGTCACCGGCCATGAAATGGTCGTGGATGGCGGATATTCGTCGATGACGATCTGAGGCACGTTTCGGAACAACTTGTTCTGGCGGAGCTGGCAGATGACGAGTTGGGACTTGGGATTTCGGGTTTCATTCGTCATTCGGAATTCTGCATTCGTCATTCTGGCCTCCCACCGCCCTCACAAGCAATTTCACCTTTCTCCGGCCCGAGACGATAAAAGCCCCGCAAACCGCCCGTTTAGGCCAGTGGTAAGACCTCTAACCACATGACCTTTTCAGCCATCAAACCGCAGCGCAGCCTCGTGGAGGAGGTGTGTGCGCGTATCGCCTCGGAAATCCGCGATGAGATCAGCGGCGGCGATGGCTGGCTGCCACCGGAGCGCGACCTGGCGCTCAAGCTCGGCGTGAGCCGGCCTGTGGTGCGTGAAGCGACGAAACGGCTGGAACTGCAAGGCCTGCTCGAAGTGAAGCATGGCGTGGGCACCAAGGTCGTGGACAAACTGCACAAGCCGCTCAACGGCTCGCTGGCACTGCTGATTCCCGATGACAAGGAGCGCCTGCGTCAGCTCATCCAAGTGCGTTTCATGCTGGAGCCGGAAAACGCACGGCTCGCCGCTGAAAACGCCAGCGCGGCGCAGATTCGCAAGCTGCGCACGGCTTTGAAGCAGCTCGAAGCCGCAGATGATTTTGAAACGGCCGTGGTGGCGGACATGACCTTTCACCGCGAGCTGGCGGCGGCCTCGGGCAATCAAATCGTCACGCTACTGCTGCATTCGCTCTCTGAATTGATCCAGACGAGCCTCAGCCGTGGCTACAGCCGCACCTCGACCGCGAACGCGGTGCGCCAGCATGCCGCGGTGCTCAGTGCCATCGAGAAGCGTGATCCCGCCGCCGCCGCGAAGGCCATGCGCGAGCATCTGATCACTGCCGAAGCCGATCTGGCGCTACCGAAGCCAAAAAAGAACCACTGAACATGAAGACATTCCATCACAGCCCTTCCGTTGGCCCCTCACCCCAGCCCTCTCCCCGAATGAGAGCCAGGCTGATAGCGAATCTTTACTTCGGGGAGAGGGAGATCACGTTCGAGCTGCCGCAAAGCAAAACCCCTCTCCCCGCCGTGAGTGAGTTTGCTGAGATGATGAACTCCGGGGAGAGGTTGGGTGAGGGGTCAGTCCGCCGCCGCGATCCAGGCTCGAAGGCGCTCCTTCTCTCCTCACTTCTGCTCGCAACCAGCGCGTTTGCCGTCGAATCCGATGCCGCGAAGCTGTTTCATGAACAGGTGGCGCCGATCCTGGTGAAGAACTGCGTCGAGTGTCACAACGACGTGACGACCAAAGGTGGCCTGAACATGGAGACGCTCGAAACGACGCTGAAAGGCGGCGATGAAGGGCCTGCCATCGTTCCCGGCAAGGCGTCGGAGTCGCCGCTCTACACGATGATCGTGCCCGAGTCGCCCGGCGAGAAAGCCGAGATGCCGAAGAAGAAGCCCGCGCTCTCGTCTGCGGAGACCGATTTGATCAAACGCTGGATCGACGCTGGTGCAGCATGGCCGCAGGAGATCGTGCTGAAGGAAAAGCCGAAGGGCGATGTGACGCACTGGGCCTTCCAGCCGCTGAAATCCACCAAGCACAGCTCCATGGATGCTTTCATCACCGAGAAGCTGAAGGAGAAGGGACTGACGATGAATCCGCCCGCGGATGCGCGCACGTTCATCCGTCGGGCAAGTTTTGATCTCATCGGACTGCCGCCGACGCCCGAAGAAGTGACCGCCTTCGAGAAAGAGTTCATCCAAGATCAAGCATCCAGCATCCAGCATCTAGTGGACCGCCTCCTCGCCTCCCCCCGCTATGGCGAACGCTGGGCACGGCACTGGCTGGATGTGGTGCGCTTTGCGGAGAGCCATGGGTTTGAAATGAACCGCGTGCGGCCGAATGCGTGGCCGTATCGGGATTACGTCATTCGCTCGCTCAATGAGGACAAGCCATACGACCAGTTCGTGCGGGAGCAGATTGCCGGAGATCAGCTTGGCGCGGATGAAGGCACGGGATTCCTTGTTGCCGGTGCCTGGGATCAGGTGAAGGGCCAGGACCCGGTGCTGCGGGCGAATCAGCGGGCGGACGAAATGCATGATCTCGTGAGCACGACGGGCAGCACCTTCCTCGGCCTCACGGTGGGCTGTGCACGCTGCCATGATCACAAGTTCGATCCGGTGTTGCAGACGGATTACTATCGCGTGCGTGCCATCTTTGAAGGCGTGCAGCATGCGGAACGTGAATTGCGGCCTGCGGACTCGGAACAGCGGCAAAAGAAGGCTGAGAGCGTGCGAATGGAGATCGCGGCGATTGATTCCGCGCTGTCACGCTTCCAACCACGCGCCCAACTAACGAAACGCGTGCTGGTGGATGATGATCTGCCGCCACCGACGAAGCCGGAGGCGATTGGCTGCGTGCAGATCGAGCAACCGACGAATGGAAAGCCGATTGAGTATTCGCCGGGGACGGAGTTCGGTCAGTTGTCAGATCCTGGCGATTCGACGCGGCTGCCGAATCTCGGCGAGAGCTATCGCTACTGGAAGGCGGAGAAAGATGAGGCCGGGAAGGACTTCTTCTCGTGGAATCCGCGTGTGGCAGGCAAACAGCGCGTCTGGCTGTCCTGGGGCGCGTGGACGACGCATGCGAAGGATGCGCGCTACATTCTCGATCTCGACGGCGATGCGAACACGAAAGACGACCAGAAGGAAATCGCCGTCGTGGATCAAAGCAGGTTTGCCGATGGCAGCGGGGCGATTCCCGAGCAAAAGCGCTGGAGCGGCTTCAAATATGCCGGAACGCACGCGCTGACGAAGGATTCGATCCTCATCCTGCGCAGCGGCAAACTCGGCGGGCCGACGGTGGCGGATGCGGTGCTGTTTGAAGAAGCGGACGACGCGCAACCCGCGTCGCAACCGCATGTGCGCGCACCGGTGACGCACCTGGCAAATCGCGAGAGCTTCGATGCGGTGAAGGCCAGGTTCGTGCGCTTCACGATTCACGCGACGATTGGCGGGCAGCCCTGCATTGATGAGCTAGAGGTCTTTGCGGGCGGCAAGAATGTGGCGCTGGCAAAGCTAGGCGCCAAGGTGACGGCTTCGGACGTGTTCAGCGATGGATCGAATCCGATTCATCAAATCGCGCATGCGAATGACGGGATCTATGGCAACGCCAAGAGCTGGATTTCGAAGAACGCGGGCAAGGGCTGGCTGCAAATCGAGCTGCCGCGTGAAGAGACAATCAGCAGTGTCGTATGGAGCCGGGATCGCGCGGAAAAGGGCAAGGTGTATCAAGATCGTCTCGCCATGGATTATGTGATCGAGGTTTCAAGCGATGGAAAAGCGTGGAAGGCGGTGGCTTCATCAGCAGACCGGCTGGCGGCGGATTATCGGGAGCGGATTCGTGATGTTCCGACGCTGAGCGGCGTCACGGGTGAGAACGCGGCGGAGGTGAAAAAGCACAGCGAGCGGCGGGCGGCATTGCAACGCGAGTTGAAGGCGCTGACGAGCTTTCCGCTGGCCTATCTCGGCAAGTTTGAGCAGCCGGGAGCGACGTTCCGGCTGCATCGCGGTGATCCGATGACGCCGAAGGAGGAAGTAGCTCCTGGAGCGTTGTCACAGTTCGGCGCGAAGCTGGATCTGCCCAAGGACACGCCCGAAGCGGATCGCCGCATGGCCCTGGCAAAGTGGCTGACCGATCCGCAGAACCCGCTGACGGCCAGGGTGATGGTGAACCGTCTTTGGCACTACCATTTCGGCACCGGCATCGTCGATACACCGAGCGATCTGGGCTTCAACGGCGGCAAACCATCGCATCCCGAGCTGCTGGACTGGTTGGCGGCGGAATTCATGAAGCGCGGCTGGAGTTTGAAGGAGATGCATCGCCTGATCATGAATTCGGCGGCATATCGGCAGTCGAGTGCGGCGCATGATGCAGGAATGCTCGCGGATTCGGGTGCGCGGCTGATGTGGCGCTTCCCGACGCGGCGCATCGAGGCGGAGCCGTTGCGGGACACGATCCTGGCGGTGAGTGGTGTTCTGGATCTGACCATGGGCGGGCCGGGATTCGATCTATTCGACGCGAATGACAATTATGTGAAGGTGTACCAGTCGAAGCAGGAGTTCGGCCCCGACACGTTCCGGCGCATGATTTATCAGAGCAAGCCACGCGTGCAGCTCGATGACACGTTTGGAGCCTTCGATGTGCCGGACGCGGGTCAGATCGCGCCACGACGCACATCGAGCACGACGCCGTTGCAGGCGCTGAATTTCCTGAACAGCACCTTTGCGATGCAGCAGGCCGGTTTGTTTGCCGCACGGCTGGAAAAGGATGCTGGCAAGGCGGCGGAGGCGCAGGTGAAGCGTGCTTTCCAACTGGCCTACCAGCGTGATCCGCGTGCGGACGAGCTGAGCGCATCCACGAAGCTGATTTCCGAGCACGGGCTGGCGATGTTCTGCCGCGCGCTGTTCAACACGAGCGAGTTCATGACCCTTTACTGATTCCTGCCATGCAAAACCATCTTCTCTCACGTCGCACCTTCCTGAATCAAAGCGTCAGCGGGCTGGGCAGCATCGCTTTGACGTCGCTACTGGCTCAGAAGGGCCTGCTGGCGAGCGATCCCATTCGTCCGCTGATCGACCCGTCACGTCCGTATGCGCCGAGGGCGCCGCATTTTGAGCCGAGGGCGAAGAACGTGCTCATGATTTTCTGTTCGGGAGCGCTGAGCCATGTGGACACGTTTGATTACAAGCCGGAGCTGGTGAAGCGCCACGGCATGCCACTGCCGGGGGCGGCGGATTTGATCACCTTCCAAGGGGCGCAGGGGAATCTGGTGAAACCGCTGTGGGAGTTCAAGCCGCGCGGGCAGAGCGGGAAGATGATCAGCGATCTGGTGCCGAAGATCGCCGAGTTCGCGGACGACATGTGCTTCATCCACTCGATGACGGCGAAGTCGAACACGCATGGCCCGGCGGAGAACCAGATGAGCACGGGCTACATCCTCGACGGCTTCCCCGGCATCGGCTCGTGGGTGACGTATGCGCTGGGCTCGGAGTGCGATGACATGCCTGCCTTTGTGGCGGTTCCTGATCCGCGTGGTGTGCCGCAGATCGGCTCGCGGCACTGGAACTCGGCGTTTTTGCCAGCGATGTTTCAGGGCACGGCGTTCAATGCGAGCAAGCCGATTCCGAATCTGCTGCGGCCCACCAGCGTGAGCGAATCGGCGGATCGAGGGACGCGTGATTTGGTGAACCTGCTCAATCGCCGGCAGGCGGAGGAGCATCCGGCGGACAGCGACCTGGCGGCGCGTATTGCGTCGTATGAACTGGCGGCGAGGATGCAGATCGCGGCATCGGAGGTGGGCAACATGGCGAATGAGAGCAAGGCGACGCTGGATTTGTATGGCGTGAACGACAGCAACGAGAACAAGGCGGGTTTCGCGAAAAACTGCCTGCTGGCGCGGCGCTTGATTGAGCGCGGCGTACGCTTTGTGCAGCTTTTCAATGGCTCCTACGCCATGGGCGAGGGCGTGGGGAACTGGGACGGGCACAAGACGATCGAGAAGCAGTATTCCGTGCATGGGCCGATCCTCGACCAGCCGGTGGCGGGCTTGCTGAAGGATTTGAAGGCCCGTGGGCTGCTGCAAGACACGCTGGTCGCTTTTGTGACCGAATTTGGCCGCATGCCAACCTTCCAAAAGGGCGCGAACGGGCGGGATCACAATCCGAAGGGGTTTACCGTCTGGCTGGCGGGTGCGGGCGTGAAAAAGGCCTTCAGCTACGGAGCCACGGACGAATTTGGCTACCAGGCGGCAGAGCGTGTGAGCACGATTTACGACCTGCACGCCACGATTTTGCACCTGCTGGGCATCGACCACGAACGCCTCAGTTACTACAACAACGGCATCGAACGGCGGCTCACGGACGTGCATGGGCATGTGATCCGGGACGTGCTGGCGTAGTCCCCCGCCCTGCCCCGGCTTGAGAAAGAGGGGGAAAAACCGTTTGATTTCCTTCCCGGAGTCTCCACCATGCGCCTCCCCAAAACCTGACCCCATCCCGTACCTGAATCATGGCAGTTGTCATCCGTCTCCGTCAAGAGGGCCAAAAAGGCCGCCCAGTCTTCCGTATTGTCGCGGCTGACCAGCGCTTCCCCAAGGAAGGCCGTTTCCTCGAAATCCTCGGCACCTACGATCC
This sequence comes from Prosthecobacter sp., assembly GCA_035438165.1. Taxonomy (GTDB): domain Bacteria; phylum Verrucomicrobiota; class Verrucomicrobiia; order Verrucomicrobiales; family Verrucomicrobiaceae; genus Prosthecobacter. The sequence continues at coordinate 1,034 of DAORHS010000187.1, read as the reverse complement.
TCAAAAGGGAGTGAAGGGCGCCACTGTGAAGCTCGACCGCGTCAACGCGTGGATCGCCCAGGGAGCCAAGCCTTCCGACACGGTGAAGAGCCTCATCAAGAACGCCGCAGCCGCAGCCACGGCTTAAACCGCCATGGACGCGCCGGAAGCCCTCCGCGAGTTCCTTTCCTATGTGGTGGCGAATCTGATCGACCACCCGCAGCAGGCAACCATTGCGATCGGCACCAACGTGAACGGCGCGGTCACGTATCGCGTGCAACTGGCGCAGGAAGACGTGCGCCATGTGATCGGCAAGAATGGCATGACCATCAGTGCGATCCGTTCCCTGCTGAACACAGCCGCCCAGAAGCACGGGATCAAGATTTCCCTCAAGGTGGGATCACTGCGCGAAGAAGACGCGGAAGCCGCTGCTGCGCCGAATGACGATGCCGGAGTGACGAATGCCGAATAGGGTCTGCCACGGCCTTGTTTTCACGCGCATTTGCTGCCCGCCCACCAACCCAGAGCGGCGGCAGTGACACCGAGCAGGATGCTGCCAAAGGCATTGAGCAGCGCGAGCCAGGAATGCTGGTTCACCAGCAGCAGCCAGGAGTCGTTCGAGAGCGTGGAAAAGGTGGTGTAACCGCCGAGGAAGCCGGTGGCGGCAAACAACCACGGGCCGGTGCTTTTCTCCTTCATGGCGGGCAGGGCAAAGAGGAAGCCGAGCACAAAGCTGCCGAGGATGTTCGCGGCAAAGACTCCCCATGGAAACACGGCTTTGGGCAGCAGACGCGCCATGCCGATGACGGTGAGGTAGCGCAACACCGAACCGAGGCCGCCGCCGAGGAAAACTAGAAGCACATTGCGCATGATGGGTCGTTCATTGGAAAAAACTGTCGCAGCCTGACTCAGGTGGCCGCTTCTCCACGTCGGGCCCCGCCGATGGTCTGCGGCGCGATGCGCGCACGCCAGATGTAGCGTTGAAACAGCACCTTCACCGAGGCGGTGAGCGGCACGGCGAGGATGGCACCGAGCAGGCCGCCGAGCAGCAGCGC
>DAORHS010000186.1:0-7872 GCA_035438165.1 Prosthecobacter sp. | reverse complement strand
GATGTCGCGGTGGATGACGCCCTGGCTGTGCGCGTATTGCAGCGCGTCACAAATCTGCGTGATGACCTCCAATGCCTGCACCGGATTGATCCCTGGACCGTGGATGAGCCGCGCCAGATCGGTGCCGTTCACAAACTCCATCACGAAATACAAATGCCCCTCGCTCGTCTGGCCAAAGTCATGCACCGCCACAATGCCGGGATGCTGCAGACGCGCGAGCGTGCGTGCCTCGCGCTGGAAGCGGTTCATGAACTCCGCATCCGCCGCGAGTTCCGCCGGCAGCAGCTTGATGGCCACGGCGCGGTCCAGCGCCGCCTGTTTCCCGCGATACACCGCACCCATGCCGCCACGACCCAGCAGCGACTCGATCTCATACTGCGGCAGCAACACCGCCAGCTCCTCCGGCGTGGGGGGCTGCCACGCCTGCGGGTTGCCCGTCGCAGCCTTCGCGGACTCCAGGCCGCGTGCCAGCAGGTCGGCGGCGTTGATGCCCTTGAGCGTTTCTTCTGGATCGTCTTCCGGTGTGTTCATGGAATTGAGTGGGTTCTATCAAGTCCTTACCGGTTTGGGAAGGGCGGGTTGCAAAAAGTAGTCCAGTTGCGCCGCAACTGGCTCAAAGGCACTCCATCAGCTCGGCCAGCTCCGCCTTGATCTCGTCTGACGTGGGGTCGTCCAGTGTGGCGCTGACCTGCTCGAAGAGCCGCTCCCGCCAGCGCTGGCGCAGGCGGAAGACGTGATTTTTCAAAGTGCCGACCGGCATGCCGAGCTTCGCCGCCACGTCATCATAACTTTGCTCCGTGCTGACACCGAAGCCGAGGAAGGGCCGCAGCGCGTCAAACAACGCGCTCTTGCCTTCGGATTGAAACTCCCGCTCCAACAAGTCGAGCGTGGCGCTCAGCAGCGTCAGCGCCCAGCGTCGTTGATACAAACGGTCCGGCGTCAGATCATCCGCAGGCTCACGCTGGTAACGTTTCTCGGCCTCTGCCGCGTCGAAACTCGTCAGCAGTCGTGCATCTCGTTTGGCGGCGATGCTCCGCTCATGCTCGTGATGCAGATGATTGCGCACGCAGGTGAGCAGAAACGTGCGCAGCCGCCCGCGCTCAGGATCAGCGGCGGAGAGGATATCTTTCTCGATCAAGCGGGCGAAAAAACTCTGCGTCAGATCCTCCGCATCATGCGAAGCACGGCCGGAGCGGCGGATGAAGGCATAGACGGGATACCAGCAAACCTCACAAATCTCCGCCAGCGCCTTCTGCGCCTCGGTCGTGTTGCCATTGCCATTGCCAGCGGCGGCGCGGACGAGGCTCCAACGAGTGGCTTGAAAACTGCGGCGAGATTCGGAATGGGGCATGGAGGCGCGAGGTTCTGAGGTGTGTTAACGGAAAACGGAGCGCCGGTTGCAGAAAAGTAGCCCAGTTGCGCTGCAACTGGTTCCCATGCTCCAGTTGCAGCGCAACTGGACTACTTTAATCCCGCCAGAAACGCGATCACATCCGCCGCCTCCTGCTCGGTCATGGTTTGAAGCAGACCTTCTGGCATCAAAGACATGGGTTCGACTTTCTGGCTGCGGATTTGGGCACGCTCAAAGGTCTGCGGCTGGCCGGTGGGAAGCTTCAGTGTCACAGCGGTGTCGCCAGGGTTCACGACGAAGCCCGTTTGCACGCTGCCGTCTTTCAAGGTCAGCGTCCACGTCTCATAACCCTTCGCGATGGTCTTGGACGGCTGGTGCAGGTTTTCGAGAATCTGCTCGCGTGTGAGTCGTGAGCCGACCTTGCTCAAATCCGGGCCGAAATCGCGTCCTGTGCCGTTGAGGATGTGGCAGGCGAGGCAGGCGGCCATTTTGCCGGTCATGCTGACGAGTTCGGCACCGCGTTTCGCATCGCCCTTCACGGCGAGGAGTTTCTTGGCGTCGAAATTCATGCCGAGAGTTTTGATGCGCTGGTCGTGAGGCAGGAAGCGCTCGAAGTAGCAGGAGATCTCAGGATTGGGCAGCTTGGTCAGGGCAGGATCGAACCTGGCCTCGTTATTACCGATGGCGTTGGCAAGAAGCAGGGCGTCGCTGGGCGATTCGACCTGCGCCGGGTTGGGACTCGTTGCGTCGCCTCGAATCCAATCCCACAACAGCCGGAAGCCATGCGGATCAACCTCCCGCGCACCGATCATCGGCATGTGGCCGCTGCCCACGCGAGAGATGCGGGCGACGAGGACGCTTTGTTCGGGTTTGCCCGGTGAAACCACCCGGGCATCGGCAAGGCCGAGATCGCCACGCACCGGCTTTTCATCAAGCAGCAAGGCTTCGGCCGTCGGCAGATCGGCATTGACCATGAGCTGCACGCTGCCACCGCCGTGGCGGCGATGACAGTGCGCGCAGTTGGCATGGAGCCAGGAGCGGGCGCGTGATTCGAGGTCGGATTTGTCATCATGGCTGGAGATGAGGCGATTCTTCAGGCGCTCGAAGAACGGCCCGTCGAAAAGTTCGGCGAACGTATCGGCACGTCTGCCGCTGATGCTGACGAGTTGATCCGGTTGAAAGCCGAGCGTGAAGCCGCTCCAGTTGTTGTGACAGCGTGCACACTCGGCACGGCCGTGAATGCGCCAGGGTTGCTTTTCGATGGTGAACTCTTCACCATCCGCGCCGACGAGTTCGGCGTCGGTGCCTTGGTCGTTCCACCGGTAGGAGTAGCCATTCCACGTCTCGCCGTCGTAGTGAAGCACCTGTGTTTCGATGCGCTTTTGTTTCAAGGTGATCGTGCGGGCCAGCACGGCTTCGGCGGGCCACTCGACCTTGTAGTTTGGCTTGTCGGGATTGCCGCTCCAGTGGGTGACGATGCGCTGCCCGTCTGGCAGCGCGATGAGCCGCGCCGCCTTCGCGTCGTCCTGCCACATCGGCTCGGCGATTTCGAAAGGATGCACACCTGCGGCGGGAGTTTGCGCCGCGGTGTCGGTGAAGAGGCCGGTTTCGCTGAGCTTGCGCGGGAACTGGCCCGGTTTGCCGACGGCAGGATTGGGCGCGAGGCGGTAGATGCGCGTGTCCTTTTCCCAGTTCATCCAGTACAGCTCACCGTCCTCGCTTTGACCGAAGCTGACGATCTTGTGCGGTGTGTCGGCGATTTCCTCGCGGCGCGTGACCTGTGTGCCGTCATGCCACAGCGCCCAGATCTTGCCGGTCTCGTAGTCGCCGTAGATGTAGGCGTCACGCAGTTCGGGGAAGCGGCTGCCGTGATACACATAACCGCCGGTGATGCTCGCCGCCTCGGTATGGGGATGCGCGGCCACGGGCGGTATGATCGGCTCGGGGCGTTGCGTCTCCGGTTTGATGGCCTGGCCTGCCTCCATGGCGCTCCAGCCGTGATTCCCACCCTTCGGCACGAGATGAATCATCTCCCACAGCTCCCAGCCGACGTCACCGCACCAGAGGCGGCCTTTTTTGTCGAAGCTGATCTTCCATGGGTTGCGAAAGCCGAAGGCCCAGATCTCCGGCATGGCATTCGCGGTCTTTAAGAACGGATTGTCCTTCGGGATGGCATACGCCTTGCCGTTTTCCTCGTGATCCACGTCGATGCGCAGGATGGAGGAAAGCAGATCGCTGATGTCCTGCCCCGTGTTGAGCGGATCCGGCGGCGAGGGCACCTCGGAATCCCCCGTGGAGATGTAGAGCCTGCCGTCAGGGCCGAACTGCAACGAGGCGCCGTTGTGACCGCCGCTGCGCCAGGTGAGCAGCACGGTTTCTGATTTCGGATCCAGCACCGGCGGCTCCTGCTGCGTGAGTTTGAAACGCGAGAGCTTCGTGCCGTCCTCCACGCCGCCGCCGTAAGCGTAGGAGAGAAAGACATAACCGTTCTCCTTCCACCTCGGATGAAACGCGATGCCGTAGGCGTAGTTCAGCGGCGGGTGATCCGGCTTCAAATCAATGAGCAGGTCTTTCGTATTCGCACCGGGCGAGTCCTTGAAGCTCCAGATCTTCCCGCCTTTCTCCACCGCGACGAAACGATTCGCCCCCGGGACGGCGATCATTTCCAGCGCGTCATTCAGCGCGATCTGCGTGAAGGCCTGCTCGGGAACAAACGGCTTCGGCGGTTCCGGCGAGCCGTGGATGCGCGAGGTGGTCCACTGGGCGGACGCGGATGAAAGGGCGATGAAGCAGGTGAGAACTCGGAACATGCCTGCATCATGAAATGGAGGCGGGCGATTCGCCAAGCCTGAAATGCGCAAGGTTGTGATTGTGTGGCGTTGCGGTTGTCGCGTAATCTGGCTGCATGAAGACATCGTGGCGCCTTTGGATTCTGCTCGGGCTGGCCTGTTCGGCCGGCGCTGTCTCGGCCGGCGATCGACCAGGCAAACCTGTGGTGGTGGGAAATACCTCCGCCATGCGCAGCGGCACCTTGCTGCGGGAGAAGCGCGAGGTTCGCGTGGAGGCGGGGCGGACCCGGCAGGAGATCGGCACAAACATCACGGAGGCCACCACACGTTATGTGCTGCGTGTGAACTGGGTGCGCCGTGTGATGGGTGTCGATGCTGAAGAGGTGCAGGTGCGGGAACTCATGAAGGAATGTGTTCATTTTTCAGGCGAGCCTCCGCCGCCGAACGAGACCGCCGCGCTGTTCTCCAAAACATTGCGCGCCCGGAAAAAGAACGGGCGCTGGGATTATGAGCTGACTCCTGGCAAAGCCACGCCCGAGGAGACGCAGTTGCTGGGTGAACTCGCTTTCGCGGCCGACCTGCTCGAGGTCCTGCCGGTGTGCATCGGCACCGGTTCCCGCAAACCAGGGGAAGTCTGGAAGACCGTCCTCGCGGCACCACGCGGGAATGCGTACGGCTGGATCGTGCCCGACGGGTTCGAAACCACGCTCGTTTCCGTCGAGGATAAAGCGGACGGCCCTCACGCGACCTTTGCCATCACGGGGAAATTCCACATGGCCCGTCCCATGAACTTGAATGCACGCATGGAGGTCACGTTCAAGGCCGCCGTCATTCGCCGCCTCTCAGACATGCTCGACGTGGACACCAAGGTGACCGGCCAGTTTGTCGCCTCTGCCCAGGGAGCCGGACCGAATCGCGAAAAAATTCTCCTCAGCTACGACTACCCCTTCACCCTCACCCGCACCTTGAAGATCGAGCCCAAATAGCCGCCGCTTCGCAAAAATTCGTCATTCCACATTCGACATTCTCCATTCTTTCTCCTTCTTCCCACTCTTCACCCACCCAACTCACACCATGCCACGCCCCGTCACACTCTTCACCGGCCAGTGGGCCGATCTTTCCTGCGATACCATGATTCAGAAGGCCAAGGCCTTCGGCTATGACGGCGTCGAACTCGCCTGCTGGGGCGACCACTTTGAAGTCGAGAAGGCCGACCAGGCTTACTGCGATGCCAAGCGCGCGAAACTGAAGGCCGCAGGCATGCAGTGCCATGCCATCTCCACCCACCTCGTCGGCCAGGCCGTGTGCGACAACATCGACCCCCGCCATGCGCAGATCCTGTCTCCGGCGATCTATGGCGATGGCAATCCTGAAGGCGTCCGCCAGCGTGCCGCCGAGGAACTCATCAAGACCGCGCACGCCGCGAAGCGTTTCGGCGTCAGCGTCGTCAACGGCTTCACCGGCAGCAGCATCTGGCACCTCGTCTATTCCTTCCCGCCGAACCTCCCCGGCCAGATCGACGCCGGCTACGCCGACTTCGCCAAGCGCTTCAAGCCCATCCTTGATGAATACCAGAAGCTTGGCATCCGCTACGCGCTCGAAGTCCACCCCACCGAGATCGCCTTCGACATCGCCAGCGCCGAGCGCGCCCTCCAGGCCATCGACTACCATCCCGCCTTCGGCTTCAACTACGACCCCAGCCACTTCGGCTACCAGGGCGTCGATTACGTGAAGTTCCTCTACAAGTTCAGCGACCGCATTTTCCACGTCCACATGAAGGACGTCTCCTGGGGCATCGGTGACGGCACCGTCGGCGTCTTCGGCGGCCACGTCGATTTCCACAAGCCCAGCCGTTATTGGGACTTCAAGTCCGTCGGTCGCGGCAAGATCAACTTCGAACTCATCATCCGCGCCCTCAACGACATCGACTACGGCGGCCCGTTGAGCGTCGAATGGGAAGACGGTGCCATGGACCGCGAGTTCGGCGCCACTGAATCCGCCGCCTTCTGCAAGAAGATCGACTTCCCGCCGAGCAAGATCATCTTCGACGCCCAGTTCGCCGAGGCGAGCAAGTAAAGTGGTCCGCACACTCCGTGTGCGGCTTCATCAACTCTCACACGGGCCGGGATCATCTCCCGGCCCGTTTTGTTGTCTGTTTCTCGCCGAGTTTTCAAATGCAACGTGCAGACGACATCACTTTGATTGTTTAACCGAGGTTGTCCCTTGCCCAAGCGCCTAGTCAGCCCTTAGTCGCACGCACCGCGTGCCATGAGCAAACTCTTCATCTCCCACAGTTCGCAGGACGATAGTTTTGTCCGCGATCTCCGCGCCGCGCTCGCCGATCACGGACAAGCAGGCTGGATCGACTCTCGCGAGCTACGCGGTGGCGATCCGCTCTGGCCGGAGATCCAGAAAGCCATCGAAAACGCCTCGGCCTATGCCGTGATCATCAGCGCGGCTTCCTTCCAGTCGGAATGGGTCAGCGATGAACTGGAGCACGCCATCAAGGTCCAGAAGAAGCGCGGCAAAGAGGCTTTCCCGGTCATTCCACTCATGCTGGATGGTGCGAAGCTCGGCGCTTTCAAAAAGCACTTTGGCCAGGAACCCCTGCATATCCCCGTCACCAGCGACGCGGGCGGCATCGAGGCCGCGATGAATGCGATCCTCGTCGCCCTCGGCAAAAGAAAGGACGCCGAAGTGCCTAGCACGCCGCAGCCCAAGGCCGAGCCGCTGGAAGAACTCGTTCTCGAACTCACTGACCTGAAGTTCAAGGAGGAGGACGGCAAACGCCGCGCTACCGCACGCGCCCGCCTCGTGTATCAGCCCGCTACGCCGGGCCAACGCGAAGTCACCAGCAAGCAGAGCTGGCGTCTCGTGGCTCCGCTCGGTCCCATCGAGGCGGGTGAGCTGCGCTGGTATCTGGAGCAATACGCCATCTGGCCCAGCCACTACTTCCGTGATCGTGCGCAGAAGGTGGAGGAGAACTTAGTGAAGTGGGGCAAGCTCCTTCACGAAGCCGCGATGCCTGAGGCTCATCGCGAAGAGGTCATGAAGGCCTGGGAGAAAACCAGCGACCACGCAGGTCGTCGTTTCTCAGTCCATGTGGATGTCGCGCTCGAAGCCGGTGCGCCGGAGGCCGAGGTGAAGGCAGCGCAGGAAGCCGCCACCGTCCTGCTCGGCCTGCCGTGGGAACTCCTCCACGACGGCAAGCGATACCTCTTCCAGGGTGCGAAGCCCACCCGTGTGCGCCGCACCTTGCCGGGCACGGAGTCGATGGGTGTCGCCGTCGTCGCCACGCCCATCCGCATCCTGCTCGTCACCGCACGGCCCGAGGACAAATCGTGCGGCTACATCGACCACCGCGTCAGCGCGCAGCCGCTGGTGGATGCCATGGAGGCCTTGCCCGGTCAGGTGAAAATCCACGTCCTCAGCCCGCCCACGCTCCCCGCCTTGAGCGCGGAACTCGACCGCGCCCGCAGCGAGGGCAAGCCCTACCACGTCGTCCACTTCGACGGCCACGGCGTCTATGACAAGACCGTCGGCCTCGGCGGCCTGTGCTTCGAGCTGCCCGAAGACACTGACAAGCTGGAGAAGCGTCGCCACGTCACCGTCCACACCAACGCGCTTGGCCCGCTGCTGCGCGATCACCGCATCCCGCTCGTCTTCCTGGAGGCCTGCCAGACCGCACTGGCCGAAAAGGCCTCCGAAAGCGTCGCCTCAGAGCTGCTGAAG
>DAORHS010000185.1:0-7894 GCA_035438165.1 Prosthecobacter sp. | reverse complement strand
CTGCCCCTCGGCAGTGGGGTGGGCATCCTGACGATGGTGCAGCCAGCGCCCTAGTTCCTTGTGACGAGATTGGAAGGCCGCCAGTGTGTCCACGTAAGTAATGCCATGCGAACCGCACAAGGCAGAAACCCTCTCAATGGCTGCGGAGCGGTCAAAACGTGGATCTCCGCCAAAAGTACTGTTCCAGAGATCGTCGTAAACCTGTGGCAGGTAAGGTATGCCAACCACGACCAGCGTGGCGTTCTGGCGCTTGCATTCCTTGCTGATCTCCAGCAGCAAGGCTTCAAACAATCGATGTTGATAGAGGTGCTTCTTGCTCGGGTCCTTCTCCACAATGACCTCCATGTTCGGCCACAAAGACTGGCCACCAATTCGAAGTTTGCTGCCGAGCATGAGTGCCAGCTTCGAACGGCGTAGAAATCGGAAAGTGGCAAAATTGTCCAAAAACTGTCTTAACATTTGCGGTGTTGTGTTGACCATGCCACCCGCCTGTCCAAGGGCGACCGCCGTCGCAGGTTTCTCCCAGTGTCGCTCTTGAAGAACGCCATTGGCATCCAGATCGAAGTGGTCGCGGGTTTTGTCCCCGCCATAGATCCAGCCGCCGTGGTCGGGCGGCAGCAGATCGTAAAAATCGGTGGCGTAAGACAGCCCCAAAACGACATAGTGCGGCTTGAGCACGGGCCCCTGATCTTTCAAGCGCAGCAAATACTGATGGAGGTTGTAGCCAGTGGTGGCGGCATTGTAGATGGCAAATCTGGACGGAGAGCCCGAGTTGAGGCGCTGCTCCAGCACACTGGGCCAGGTCTGCTCCCGCGAGACGCCGGTGGCAAAGGTATGTGAATCCCCCAGCACCATCACGCGTGTTCTGGCCGCATCGGCAGCCATGTCCACCGGTGGCTCGTTCATGAACATATCGTTCACATCACCGGTCACCTCGAACTCCGGTGTTCCCATCTTGAACGGTCCCGGCGTAGGTTTCCACCCCCATCGTGAATCGTCCATCCAGATCCCGCCCTTGCCTTCGTAATAATACTTGCTGCTTGAGCGGCTCTCCAGAACACGAAAGCCGACCTCGACAAACAGTCCTGTGACGACAAGGATGATGAAACCCTGAAGCAACAGACTGGCGACACGGCGCGTCCAGGGACGATGCTTTTTTATAGAAGGTGAGTCAGGGGGGGCGTTCATGGATTGGATCAGTTCAAATTGGAAGCCTGCCGGCTGGCGAGCACGCTTTCACAGGCCCGCATGACGGCATCGACGCTGATGCCGGTGAGGCATTCGTTGGCATGGGGACAGTGCTGCGAGAGGCAGCCGGCGCAAGGAACCTCGTGGCGGAGCACTTGATGGCCCGTGCCATACGGAAACCAGCGGCCCGGCCAGTCGAGCGCGGAGAAAATGCCGACACATGGACGGCCCACCGCCGCAGCCAGATGCATGACACCGGTGTCATTGCCCAGATAAAAACGTGCATGCCGCAGAAGCGCTGCGGATTCACGCACGGAAAACTCGCCAGCCGCGCACAATCCTTGGCCCCAGGCTCCGATGAGACTCAGTCCGAGTTCTCGATCCTCAACACCGCCGAAAACAACCGGGACGAGGCCGGTCTGGTTGATGATCCGGCGGACGACCTCCTGATAACGATTCACCGGCCACTGCTTGGAAGTCCATTTTGATCCGGCGCAAACAGCAAACCACCCGTGCGGGGCGATTCGCGGACCGTTTTGCGCCAGCCACCACCCATCTGCACGCGACTGCTCCACGGGCGTGATGCAGAGGTCCATGCACCCGTGACCTGCGGGCACTACAGGCAGGCCGCTGCGGGCCAGACGATGGAGAAGGGCGTCAGCCTCGTGCATGACGGGCAGCAGGTGATCAGTTTGATCTCTAGGCAGAGCGTCCTCGGGAAAGCCATCGAAGCCAAAGCTGCGCCGGATGCCGGCCAGGCGGAAAAACCACGCATCACGGCGGCGCTGACGAGGTGTGCGGATCGTTGGCAACAGGTAGGCCACGGCATCAAATCGCGATTGTCTCAAGGAAAACGCGGTGCGGATCATCGAGAACAACCCGGAGAGGGAGGAACCGCCGCGATACTTGTAATAGTCCTGGATCAATCCTTCCGGCAGAACCAGTTCGGGTGGCAGGGCACCGCCTGCACGCGGTGCCTCGCTCAGCAGTGTGAAATGAGCCTGCGGGAACTGCTGGCGCAGCAACCATAGCGCCGGTAGGGCCGCTATGGTGTCGCCGATCTGCCCAAAGCGATAGATCAGCAGGCGATGGAGGCTCCCGTTGCTCAAATCAATGCTGGCGGTAGTAACTGAGGGGATCGGAAGACTGCTCTGCGTCGTGCCAGTAGGTCGTCGCGGCTTTGTCCGGCCCTTTGCGCACCGGGGAGATGCCAAAACCACGCCGCAGGAGGGCGATGCCGGTGAAGACCGTGTAGTAAAAGACGCCGAGCAGCACATTGCTGACAACGAGACCGATGGAGCACGAGACGGCATACCAGACACAGTAGAACGGCCGCGCCACGGTGGGCAGCAGCAAAAAAAGCAGGCCCGCGCCCGCGCCATACCCGGCGATCTTCAGCGGCAGGGCAAAGCTCCAGTCTCCCTGCCGGACAAAATGCCAAAGCAGGAACACCAGTGCAATGATGGGAAAGCCAATGACGAGACTTTTGGCGAAGGCACGCAAATCGGAGGTTTCTGGCCTCCAGTTGACGTGGGTGAAGGGATTGATCATGAAAAGACGGGGGTGGTGTTCTCCAATGATGGCTTATGCATGCTGCTGTGAATTTTAATCCAGCTTGAAGCTCTCGATGTATTTCTTTCGCTCGCTGTCATCCTGCTGCGGCTGCTCGCTGCGGCGCAGGATGCAGTTTTCCAGCACCAGCACATCCATGTCGCTGGCCATGAAGCAGCGATACGCGTCCTGCGGCGTGCAGACGATCGGTTCCCCGCGGATGTTGAAACTCGTGTTGATGATCACGCCGCAGCCAGTCTGGCGCTTGAACTCGCGCATGAGGCGGTAAAAACGTCCGTGGCGCTCCTCATCCACGGTCTGAATGCGCGCGCTCATGTCCACATGAGTGATGGCCGGCAGTGTGGAGCGGGGAACATTCACACGCTTGCGCAAATCAGGATCCTTCATCATGGCGCGTTGTTCCGGTGTCAGCTCACACCACAGTTCCTTTTTCACGTCGGCCACCATCAACATGTAGGGAGATTCGCGGTCGTGATCAAAATACTGACCCACGTCTTCCGCCAGCACGCAGGGGGCAAAAGGACGGAAGCTTTCTCGGAACTTGATGCGCAGGTTCATTTGCGACTGCATCGCCGGACTGCGCGGATCGCCGATGATGCTGCGGGCGCCGAGGGCGCGCGGTCCGAACTCCATGCGGCCGGAAAACCAACCGACCACTTTTTCAGCGGCCATCTCATGTGCCACCTTGCGGAGCAACTCCCCCTCGTCAGCATGGAAAGTGTGCGGAATGCCCCCCTCTTTGAGGAAGGTCAGAATTTCCTCATTGGAAAACTTTGGCCCCAGCCACGAGCCTTTGACACTGTCCTTGCCACCAGGATTCCTCGGCTTGTCGAGCAGTTGGTGATGCACAAACAGCGCCGCACCAAGCGCCCCGCCGGCGTCGCCTGATGCGGGAGTGACAAACACGTCGTCAAAAATCTTCGCGCGCAGCAGTCTGCCGTTGGCCACACAGTTGAGGGCAACACCACCGGCCAGACAGAGATTCCGGCAGCCGGTCAACTCCCGCGCATGGTGCGCCATGCGCAGAACTGCTTCCTCGGTCACTTTTTGGATGGAGGCGGCGATGTCCATCTCACGCTGCGTGATCGCGGACTCGGGATCGCGTGCCGGTCCGCCAAACAACCCAGCAAACTTCTCATTCGTCATGGTCAGTCCCTGGCAGTAATTGAAGTAGCTCATGTCCATCGCCAGGGAGCCGTCGTCCTTGAGGTCCACGAGGTGCTTGAGAATGATCTCCGTGTACTTCGGCTCCCCGTAAGGGGCCAGGCCCATGAGCTTGTACTCGCCGGAATTGACCTTGAAGCCGCAGAAGTAGGTCACCGCGCTATAGAGCAGCCCCAGCGAGTGCGGGAAGCGCAAGGTCTTGAGCAGTTGGATCTTGTTTCCGCGCCCCACGCCGATGGTCGCGGTGTCCCACTCGCCGACGCCATCCAGCGTGAGGATCGCGGCCTCGTCGTAAGGCGAAACAAAAAACGTACTCGCAGCATGAGACTCATGATGGCCGGTGAAGGCGATGCGCTTTTGGTAACGACCATGGAGGGCTTTGCGGATCTCACGCGGCAGATGCAGCTTGGTTTTGAGCCAGAGCGGCATTGCCATCATGAAGGAGCGCAGGCCCGCCGGCGCGTAGGCCAGATAGGTTTCCAGCAGGCGGTCGAACTTCTGCAGCGGCTTGTCGTAAAACACCACGTAATCGAGTTGCTCCGGGGTCAGGCCGGCTTCCTTCAGGCAGTAATCCACCGCATGTTTGGGGAATTCGTGGTCGTGCTTGATGCGCGTGAAGCGCTCTTCCTGCGCTGCGGCCACATTTTCACCGTCCACCACGAGCGCTGCGGCACTGTCATGATAGAAGGCTGAGATTCCGAGGATTCTTATGTGCATGCTCTTGGTTGGAGAGGGGTGGGGGGCCAGCGAAGTGATGGGTGGGGTGTGTTTCAGGGCTGCCGGGCAGGCGAAAGCCACCGCCCCAGTAATCTGGCCATGCGATGTCCGGGCTTCTCGATCAGAAGGTAGAATGCATAGGATGCGCCAAAAATGAAAATCATCCGTGCCAGCCAGTTCAGGTTGAATCCAAAGTTGGGCATTGGCAGCCGGGTGAAGGCCGCATCGGCGAGCAGATGAATAAGATACACTGAGTAGCTCCACTTCCCAGCCCACTCCAGCAACCGGCTGCGCTGCCACTGAGGCGAAACGGCAACCTCAGCACGCAGCCAGAAGAACACGGCGATGGCAAACAGATTGAGGGTCCAAGGATAGCCAATCGGAGAATGAAAACGCAACGCGCTACACATCCAACTGAGCGCCCAGACGGTCAAACGCCAGGACCACAACCAGCGGGAAGCATTTTTCACCGTCAAAACCGGCCCCGATCCTACCTGTTCCGCCAGTTTGCAGCCCAGCAGCCAGCAGGGGAAGGCCACCACGGAAGCCAAAGGTGGACCAAAGGGGCTGTAATCCATCGCCGATGGGAAAGAGGCAGTGACGCCATACGCCAGAACGAAGGAGGCGGCGATGATCCAGTTCCACCCCACATGCGCATGCAGTTTCCGCAGCACGGGATAGATGGTGTAGTAGATCAGTTCCGCGAGAAGACTCCAGAGCACGGAGTTTTGAAACAACGTGAGCTTCACCCCCACCAGACTGGAGAGCAAAACGGCCGCAACCAACGGTATGCCAATCCGCACATAGCGCCGCGTCAAGTAGGGCAGGAGTTGAAAGCTGCCGGGAGCTCGAAATGGATGATGGATGCAAAAACCCGAGATGACGAAGAACACGATCACTGCCGGCACCCCCGCAAAGAGATTGCCGTACACGCCTTGAACCACCAAGGCCAGCGGGTTGCCACGATCAAGGCCTTCAGTAAGCGGTGGATAGCCGCAGTGGCTGAACACCACCCACGTTACCGCGAAGAAACGGATCGAGTCGAGCCCCTCAATCCGGGACGAAACGGTTGAAGCAGGACGGCTCACTTCGAGAGGGGTGGTTGAGGCCCGTTTTTTGGCAAGAGGCCAGGCATGCGGTTCACGAAGCCCTCTTAAGCCAGCGCATGAGTTGACCGCCGAAAGCCTTGTTGAGCGCCCAGTAAGCCAGACTCAGCACGATGAGGCTGCCCAGAATCTTGGCATTCGAGGTCGCGAAGGCCTGAAGAACTGAAAAAAGCATGGCTGTGGCGATCGCCGTGCCCAGCAGGGCGGAGTGCCGGTTGCGGATCACCACCTGGTAGATGCGGCCCATGAGGGCGCCCAACAGGCAAACCGGCACAAACATTCCAACAAAGCCGAAATCGGCGTAGCTCTCCGCCATGTAGCCAACCCCGATCGAGGTGCTTGATTCCTTGCCGGACAAGTTGAGGCCGGTGAAACGCCGGGCACGGTCCGAGTCGTCAACGGCCGCCTTGTTACGAAAAACAATTCGAGGCGTCACAATGTGCTTCACCGCCCCCAGCCAGAGTTCGCCCTTCGAATGCGGCTCAAAGTGTGGCACATGATTGAGCGTGTGGCCAAACAGGGTCACATACTGCACGCGGGCCACCAAGGCTCGCATTCCATTGTCGAAAGTCTTGGCATCCATGCGGCCAAGCCGATCCTCCAGCCAACTGATGCGTTGACTGAACCGCTCTGCCATGTCCTGATGCTGGCTTGCGTTCACGAAGAGGCGGTATTCCTGCTTGATGGCACTCCAGAATACCGAGGTCACAGCTCCAAGGAGGATCACCGTGGCGCCCATGATTTTAAGCTTGATGTTCATGGCCCGCCGAACCGTCGCCGCAGCGATCAGGAACATGATCAGCCCCTCCTTATAGCTGCTGAAGAAACCCAAAAAGCCACTGAAAAACTCAACCGCAATCATCAGGGACATCATGCCAAAGCCTCGGTCCTGCAGCAGTGCCCGATAGCAAATGATGAAAAAGAACACCCACTTCAGATTGGTAACCGGCACCAGAAACTGATGCAGGGATGTCACATACCAGCCGACGGCCTCGGCGATGGTGCCGAGGATCCAGACGAACAACCATATCTGAAACAACCGGAAGAGATCAAATCTGCCCACCTCTGCCTCAATAATCTTCGCCACATCCCCGCCCCGGCCCCAGGACGAAAGCATTGAACGCATGCCGGCCGCCAGGCAGAGAACCCCGGCCAGACAGAGCCATGTCGCTGCATCAACCTCAGGAGCTTCAAGCACGGAGTCCATGGTCATATTGTAGAGATCGCAGTAGAACACCGCCGCCACCACCTGAAGCCATTGCATGGCGCAACAGGCAAACAGGATCGGAGACTCCCCCTTGAACAGCAGCAGGCTGGCACAGATCGGCAGCGTCCATGCACATGCGGCCGTGAGCAGGGGGTACTGCGTCGTCAGGCCACAGAGTGTGACCACAAAGGCCGTGATCCATGCCCAGGCAGGTAAAGGCTGGAAAACCCCATTCCGCGTTGGAAGCTGGCGGGCACGGCGAGTCGCGGCGGCCGCAGACTCCGGGGAGCGCCGGATTCCCGGGGAGGAAGAGACTGGTGGTCGTGTCATGGAGACAGTGGTGTTTTTTCGTTTCTCAAACGCGTTCCACTGGCTCCGGAGGATGCTCCATCCATTTCAGGAAATCGACCACAAAACGTTTGCGGCTAAAGTGTGCCTCCACCCGAAGGCGGGCTGCCTGGCCCAGCCGTTCCCGCAGGCCGGAATCACGGATCAATTGCTGCAACCGTTCCGCCAGTTGGTCGAGATCTCCGGCCTCGACCAGAAAACCGGTCACTCCATCTTCGAGGATCTCCACCAATCCGCCCCGGCGGCTGGCGATCACGGGCAGACCAAAAAAGCCGGCTTCAATGGCCACGGTGGGAAGGGCCTCATTGGCACCGGCGGGCACGGGCACGACACAAAAATCGAGCTCCTGATAGATCTGCCGACGGTCCTGAACAAAACCGTGCCAGACC
This sequence comes from Prosthecobacter sp., assembly GCA_035438165.1. Classification (GTDB taxonomy): domain Bacteria; phylum Verrucomicrobiota; class Verrucomicrobiia; order Verrucomicrobiales; family Verrucomicrobiaceae; genus Prosthecobacter. The sequence continues at coordinate 203 of DAORHS010000185.1, read as the reverse complement.
ACCCAGTCGCCAAGACCCAGTTCTTCCGCCTGGCGTTTGAGAAGCTCCATGTAGCTCGCGGAACCGGAGCCATAAACGTGGATCTCCGCACGCGGCCCCTGCCCCGCAACACGGGCAAAAGCCGCCAGCAGATTGTGATGGCCCTTCCACTCCTCCACCTGACCCACAATGCCGATTCGCACCACCGGACTGGCTGACACCGG
>DAORHS010000184.1:0-7896 GCA_035438165.1 Prosthecobacter sp. | reverse complement strand
TGGACTTCTGCGCCTGCACGGCCTTGAGGTAGAGCGTGAGGAAGCTCTCCTGCTTCTGATCCTGCGTCTGGGTGAACTGGGACATGTCCATGTCGGCATGCACGAAGTTTCTGGCCGTGTAGTCAATGCCCTCCAACTGGCCGTGAAGCTTCAGTGTGTCACGCATCATCGTTTGAAGCTGGCCCACCCACTGCAGCTTTTGCTGTAGCGGCTCCTTCTGGGCGTCCGGTTTGTTCCGCTCCTCGATCGAGGGACCAACGAGCTCATACAGCACCGCCTCGTAGCCTTTGAACCGTACGTTCAGCCCGTCGAAATACGCTTTGTCCGCAATGTGAATGGCGCCGACGAGATCGACTTTCGCCTTCTGGGGCGACTCATAGCTTACGACTGCGGTCTGCAGGCTGTCGCCTTCCTCTTCTTCGACGAAACGGATGAAGTCCGTGGGCTCTCCGGCTGCGGGCAGTACGGCGAGGGCGAGGGCGAGCGTGACTGGCAGCAGCAGGAATCGTTTCATGCAAAAGAGGGCGGGGGCTTTCAGCCGTTGGCGTTGAAGATTCGGGCAAAGAACGCCTTCATCTCCTCCCACGAGGCTTTGTCGGCGGCTTCGTTGTAGGCGGCCCCTTTGCTGTTGTCATTGCCCGCCGCCTTTTGCGTGAAGGCATGAACCGCGCCGGGATAGCTCACCAGTTTGTAGTCCACCTTGGCGTCCTTCATCTCCTGCTCGAAAGCGGCGATGTCCTTGGCGGGCACGAAAGGATCGTCCGCGCCATGGAGGGCCAGCACCTTGCCCTTGATGTTCTTGCCGTCCGCCGGACTCGGCGAATCGAGCCCGCCGTGGAAACTGACGACACCCTTCACCAAAGCACCACTGCGGGCCAGCTCGATGACGCCGGTGCCACCAAAGCAGTAGCCGATGGCGGCGATCTTTGCAGGATCGGTGTGCTCATCCTTGTTCAGCACTTCCAGCGCTGACAGCATGCGCTCGCGGTAAAGCTTGCGGTTGGATTTGTACTTCATCGCCTCCTGTCCCGCCGCCGGTGGCTGCGGCCGGACACCTTTGCCATAGACGTCCGCCGAGAAGACATTGTAGCCGAGTTGGGCGAGCATGTGCGCCCGCATTTTTTCATTGTCACTCAAACCGGTCCATTGATGGATGATGAGCACGGCAGGCAGCCTGCCCGCCCTGGCCGTGTCCACGACGTGAAGGCCTTCGCAGGTCACGTTGCCGGACTGGTATTCGACGATGGTTTCCTTGATCTCGGCCCGCAGCAGGCTGGTGAAAAGGAACAGGGATGAGATGAAAATCAGGGCGCGATTGGTTTTCATGGCTGGGGTGATGATATACGATGTCAAACAGGCTGCCAGCCTGTTTTCTCCCGTCGAAGAGTCGGTCGTTTTACTTCAATTCCTGGAGGCGGATGTTCCGCCACATCACTTCCTTGCCCACGGCTTCTTCTTTTTTGCCGATGCCGTGTACCTGGAGGGCGATGACGCCTTCCTTGGTCAGGTCGTCGGTGAAATCGGCGGCGAGGACGCCATTGATGAAGGTCTTGATGCTGCTGCCACGGCACTCGATCCGCGCCTGGTTCCACTCGCCCTGCTTGAAGGCCTTGCGGGCGGCCTCGTTGTTCTTCAGGTCAAACAGCCAGCCGCGACGGCCCTCGTCATACACGCCGCCGGTGTAGGCACGGGCGCTCGGGTCGATCTCAAACTGGTAGCCATGCACGCGGTCGGCGGGGAATTTCTTCTTCTTGCCCGCGATCTCCACCTCCGTCTCCTCCGTGTAGTAGTTGCTGCGGAACTGGATGCCCGAGTTCATCGACGGATCGACCTTGAACTCGACCTCCAGGATGAAATTGGAGTACTTCTTCGCCGTGCAAAGGAACGAGTTCCCCGTGTTCGGCACCGTCTTGCCCACAATCGTGCCGTCCTGCACGCGGTATTCCGCCGTCCCGCTGTGCTGTTCCCAGCCGGTGAGTGTTTTGCCATCGAACAACGGCACAAAAGCGTCCTCGGCATGAAGGGTGGCGGTGAAAGAAACGAGGGCGGCGAAAGAAAGCAGTCGGTGGGTCATAGGGCGATGGTAAACGGGAGCACCATCACTGTCTTTCTCCCTCCTGCATCAAGATCAGGCACTTTGAGATCACAAACCTCGTCCGGTTTTGGCTCGCCTTGCGGGATGATTCCGCTAACACTCCGGCCCACTTTCCTAACCATGAAGCGCTACTCCCTCGGCATCGACTACGGCACGAACTCCTGCCGCTCCCTTCTCATCGACCTCGACAACGGCGCGGAGGTCGGCTCGACCGTGTTCAACTACCCCAGTGGTGAAATGGGCATCCTGCTCGATGCGCGTGATCCGCATGTGGCGCGGCAGAATCCGCAGGACTACCTCGACGGCCTCGAAAGCGTCACGCGGGGAGCCTTGGAGCAGGCGAAGGGCAAGATCGCCGGATTCGATGCCGAGCAGGTCGTCGGCATCGGCATCGACACCACCGGCAGCACGCCGATTCCCGTGAACAAGGATGGCACGCCACTCGGTTTGCTGCCAGAATGGAAGAACAACCTCAACGCGATGGTCTGGCTGTGGAAAGACCACACCGGTCATGCCGAGGCCGCGGAGATTACGAAGCTCGGCAGCGAGATGCGGCCGAACATCATGGCCAAATGCGGCGGCATTTACTCCAGCGAGTGGTTCTGGAGCAAAATCCTCCGCCTGCGCCGTGTGGACGCGCAAGTCTTCGAGGCTGCGTTCAGCTTCGTCGAGCACTGCGACTGGATTCCCGCCGTGCTCTCCGGCAACACCGATCCGCTCACGCTGAAGCGCTCCGTTTGCGCCGCAGGCCACAAGGCCATGTTTAGCAGTGAATGGGGCGGCCTGCCGGACAAGGAATTCCTCGCCAAGCTCGACCCGAAGCTCGCCGATCTGCGTGACCGTCTCTATTCCGAGGCCCACACAGCCGACACAAAAGCTGGCGGCCTTTGCGCCGAATGGGCGAAGCGTCTCGGCTTGAAGGAGGGCACTGCGATCTGCGTCGGTGCCTTCGATGCGCACACGGGCGCGGTCGGTGCGGGGATCAAGGAAGGCACGCTCGTGAAGATCCTCGGCACCAGCACCTGCGATCTCATGATTTCACCGACGAGCAAACCGCTCACCGACATCCCCGGCGTGTGCGGCATCGTGAATGGCAGCGTCTTGCCCGGCTACTACGGCATCGAGGCCGGTCAGAGCGCCGTGGGCGATCTTTTCCTCTGGCTCGTCAATCACCTCGTGCCCGACAGCTACGGCAAGACCGTCGGCGAGAAATTCGTGAACATGGAAAAGGCCATGGAAGGTCAGAAGCCCGGCGCGACGGGCCTGCTCGCGCTCGATTGGAACAACGGCAACCGCACCATCCTCGTCGATGTGCGTCTCACCGGCCTGCTGCTCGGCCAGACGCTGCACACCGAGGCGCACGAGATCTACCGCGCCTACATCGAGGCCACCGCGTTTGGAGCGCTGACGATCATCAAGCGCGTCGAAGAATACGGCGTGAAGATCGAGGAAGTCATCAACACCGGCGGTCTCTCCATCAAAAATGCCACGCTCATGCAGATCTACGCCGACATCATCGGCAAGCCCATGAAAGTCAGCCAGAGCGAGCAGACCTGCGCCCTCGGCGCCGCCATCTTCGGCGCCGCCGCCGCCGGAGCCGGCACCTGGCAGGATCTTCAGGCCAAAGTCACCGCCATCCGCGAGAAGGTGTATCACCCGATCCCCGAGAACGTGGCGATCTATCGCGAGCTGTATGCGCTCTATCGAACGCTGCACGATGCCTTTGGCACGGCGGAGTGGAGCGGGAAGCTCAGTCATGTGATGAAGAGGCTTCTCGACATCCGGGCGCGGCAGAGTTGAAAGTAGCCCGGTTGCGCCGCAACCGGGATGCCAGTTGCGGCGCAACTGGCCTACTCCTCGCAAGCTCCGCCCGCCTCCCTCCGTTCTGCTTCACTCCATGATCTCGCGCTCGCTCTCTTTGCTCTTCGTCCTTTGCCCTCTGCTTGCTACGGCTGAAAACTGGCCGCAATGGCGTGGCCCACGACTCGACGGCACCTCGCTGGACACGGGTTTCCCGATTTCGGCTGAAGGCAACGTGACTTGGAAAGCCGAACTGCCCGGCAGCGGGCATGCGTCGCCGATTGTGTGGCAGGATCGCATCTTCCTGGTCTCCGCGATTGCGGAAACTGAGCAGCGTGTGCTGCTTTGCCTCGATCGTGCGTCAGGAAAAACGCTGTGGCAGTCGAACGTGGTCAAAGCGCCCATTGAGAGCATCCATCGCCTCAACAGCCAGGCCTCCAGCACGCCTGCCACCGATGGACAGAGCATCTTCACCGCCTTCCTCGACAACACCGAGACCGACGCCACGCGTGCGGCCAATGCAGGCCGTGTCATCGGCAAAGGCGAGGTGCCGAAGGGCACGGTGGTTGTCTCCGCACATGATTTCAGCGGCAAGCCGCTCTGGCAGGTGCGTCCGGGCCTGTTTTCCAGCAAGCACGGCTTCTGCTCCAGCCCGATCCTTTTTGAAGACAAGGTCATCGTGAACTGCGACCACGACGGCGACGGTTACATCGTCGCGCTGGCCAAGGCGGACGGCAAAGAGCTGTGGCGCATCGAGCGGCCGAACCACACACGCAGCTACTGTGTGCCGCTCATTCGGGACATCGGTGGCCGCACGCAGATGGTGCTCAGCGGCACGATGTGCGTCACCAGCTACGATCCGCGCACCGGCAAGCTGCTGTGGATCATCGACGGCCCCACCGAGCAGTTCGTCGCCTCGCTCGTCTTCAGCGAACAGACCGGCCTGCTTTACATGACCGGTGGCTTTCCCGAGCATCACCTCCTCGCCATCAAGCCCGACGGCAGCGGCAACGTCACCGACACGCACATCGTCTGGCGCACGAACAAAGGCGTGAGCTATGTGCCGTCGCCCATCGTCGAGGGCGGCCACTTCCTCATCGTCTCCGACTCCGGCATCGGCCACTGCTTCGACGCGAAGAGCGGCGACATCCTGTGGGAGGAGCGCATGCGCGAGCACCACGCCTCCCTCACCAGCGCCGAAGGCCGCGTCTATTTCATCAACGACACCGGCACTCTCCGCGCTGTGAAGCCCGGCAAGGCGTATCAAGCTCTCGCCGAGAGCGAACTCGGGGAGAAAGTCTTCGCCTCACCGGCGCTCAGCGAAGGTCAGATTTTCATCCGAGGCGACAAGAGCCTCATCTGCCTCGGCAAACGCAGCGCGAAGACCGCCGCGCGTTGATCGGCGACCCGGCGTCGTCCGGCCTCAGTTCGTGGAGCCGTTGATGGCGAGCAGTTCGACCTCAAACACCAGCGTGCTGAAAGGCGGGATTTGGGGGCTGGGGCTGCTTGCGCCGTAGGCCAGGTTGTGGGGGATCACGAACTTGAACTTGTCGCCCACCTTCATCAACTGCACGCCCTCCGTCCAGCCGGGGATCACACCGTTCAGCGGAAAGGTGGCCGGGGCGCCACGCTCCACGGAACTGTCGAAGACCGCACCGCTGAGCGTGGTGCCGTGATAGTGGACCGTGACGTTGTCGGTGGCTGTGGGCGAAACCGTACCGGTGCCGCGTTTCAAGACTTCATACTGCAGTCCTGACGCGGTGGTATGCACGCCGCTGCCCACGGTGGCCGGGGCCGAAGGTGCAACCACGGCGGAAGGCGGCGGGGCGGAGGGCTTGCTCGGCGCAGGCTTGGGCGTTTGGCTGCAACTCAGAAGGAGCAGTGATGGAAGGATGACTTTGACGGCTTGGATCATAAGGGCGGATTTCGTGGTGAGGCTCTGCATCGGCCCAGTGTTGCGACTTGCTCTCTGTGGTCAAGGCAGCATGTCAACGCTGAACGCGCTGGCTGGCAAGCGGCGCGGTGCTGATGTTCATTCTGCGTTGGTGTGACGCAGGGAAAACCAGACAATCACCGCCCCAACCCAGAAGAGCAGGCCAATCAGACACACCGCCTCCATCTTCAGTTTTCTGCCTTCGGCGGTCTGAAGAAAGAGGCTCCAGTCGATCCACTTTCGCTTGTTCGTGGTGCCAAAGGTCCAAAAGGGCGCCATCCGCAGCCTGCCCAAGGTCACCACAAAGAGCAACGCATAGCCCGTCCAATAAGTGACGCCGTAGCCGATCACCTCCACGATGGGACGGACGATCAATTCACCAAGGAACTCTCCGAGCGGCATGACGGTTTGCGGCGAGATCGTTCAAGATCACTTCTTCGCCTTGGCATCTTCCAGCTTCTTCGCGGCCTTCTGCGCGTCGCGGAGGAGATCCTCGAAGTCTTTGGCGCTGCCGTAGCCGGTGCGGCCGGCCAGTTGGGTGCCATCGGCGGCGGCCACGACGACGAAGGGCAGGGTGGAGCCCTCCACCTTGAATTTCTCGCGGAACAGGGCGCTCGTCGTCGCGTCATCGCAGTTCACGTCGGCATAGACGTACTTGCTCTCCGAGAGCCGGAGCTGCCGCTTCTCGATCATGCCCTTCAGCGCCTGGCAGTTGCCACAGGCTTCCCGGCCATACTGCACGAACAGCATCTTGCCCTGGCCTTGTGCCGTCTCGAGGGCCGACTTCAAATTGGTGATCTTGTCCGGGCCGCCCGCAAGCGCGGCAGAGGCAAGCAGCAGGGCAAACGAGGCGAGCAGAGTTTTCATGGTGATGCAGGATGGGTGGAGAGTTCGACGGCTGCATCCCATCAGAAAGCGGTCCGTGCTTCAAGCACGTTTTTACCCGGCTGCGGGCGCGGAGGTCAGCTCACTCAAACACCCGAGGCCCGCATGACGCACAATGAAGCGTCCGTCCGCGTGAGAAGGAACGAATATTCATCAACCCCCTCCATCCATGAAACTCTCACTCCAACTGTTGGGTGCCATCGCTTTCACCGTGCTGGCCTTCCCTCTGCCAGTCCTCCAGGCTCAAGAACCACCGGTGCCCGTGGTCATCACCCCCAGCGCCGTCCAATACAAGGTGATCGATCTGGGGAAAGTCACGTTGCAGGCCCCTGGCACGGAAGCCGCCGTCCTTGAGCGCCTGCTGAACGACATGGCGGCCCAAGGATGGCAACTGGTCGCCACCTCAGGAACTCTCATCATTTTGAAGCGCTGATCCGCCTGCGCCGAGGCGAGGCCAGGGCTTACGCACCAAAACTTGCAGCACGCAGAAGCCTGATTGATTGCCGCAGATTCAGGAAACCCACAGATTTCAGAGAAGAAATAATCTGTGGCTTCCCTGAATCTGCGGTTAAGACGAACTCAGGAGTGTGAGCTGGAATCATCAGGTTCTTCTGTTTGTTTCATGCGTAAGCCCTGAGGCGAGGCGCAAAACTGAAAGTGGAAAATAGGAAAGCTGAAAGGCTGAGCTGATTTTTACATTTCCGGCGGACCGGTGGCGTTCGCACTTTCAGGCGTCGCCTGCGCCGGATTCAACGGTCCATGGCGGCACAGGGCCGCGCAGGACTTGGGCGGCGCGGTGCCAGTGTTCGTCCGCGCGACCGTCGGGCCGGTTTTCCTCCTCGTCGTAGCGGTAGGCGAGACGGGCGATGTCCTCCTCGAAAGGCACGTCGGTCGCGGTGTCGGGTGGCGGTGCAAGTTCTTCAGACATAAGAGGGTAGGGCACCCCTAGTTCGCATTCAGCATCCTCGCTGCGCTTACAGAACGGGGAGGGGAACGATTCCGGGGAGTTTCGGCGCGGTTCTGTCATAGCGCAGCGCGCCGTTGTGCCTTTGCAGCACGGTTCTGTCAAAGCGCAGCGCGCCGTTGTGCTTGTGCAGCGGGGTTCTGTCAAAGCGCAGCGTGGCGTTGTGCTTGTGCAGCGGGGTTCTGTCAAGGCGCAGCGCGCCGTTGCGCTTGTGCAGCG
>DAORHS010000183.1:0-7898 GCA_035438165.1 Prosthecobacter sp. | reverse complement strand
AGGCGAGCTGATGGACATGAACGAGATCGTCGAGCGCAAGTTCGCCGGTGACACGATCAAGCTGAAGTACATGCGCGGAGGCAAGAAAGAGGAGGCCACGGTGACGCTGAAGCGTTTTGACCCCTACGTCCGCCTCGGCGCGCAGTACAATCAGCGTCCGCGTTACATCGTGCATGCCGGCCTCGTGTTCCAGCCGCTGGACCGCAACCTGATGGACGCCCACCAGATCCGCGACAGCACGGTGAACTACGTCTTTGACAACTTCCTCACCGACAAGCTCTACGTCGAACGTCCCGAGCCGGTGGTGCTCACCACGGTGCTTCCGGACGAGGTGAACACCTGGCTCACGCCCTACGCGCACAGCATCGTCGATCAAATCAACGGCGTGAAGATCAAGTCTCTCAAGGACGTGCAGACGGCCCTGGAGAAGAAGGACAAGGCCTTCATCGAGATTCAGCTGCTGGAAAAAAACCGCCCGCTTGTGCTCAAGCGCGAGCTCGTTGAGGCCGCCCACGCTCGCATCATGCAAACCTACAACATTCAGGAAGACGCCTACCTCGGCGACGAATAGCCGCGTGATCCGACCCTGAACCTTTTTCGCCAGACGATTCCATGAAGCTTTCCCCGATTTTCCTCTTTCTCGCACTCGGCGCCATCACCCTGCCCGCACAAACGCCCGCCTCCGGATCTTCCCCAAAGAAACGCATGGCTGCGGCATCAGAGGGTGATCCCGCGCCGCTGCAGGTGGTGCAAAGCAGGTCGCTGGTGAAGGTGAACGCCACCTCACAGTCCTACAACCTGCATCTGCCCTGGCAGAAGGAGTCCCCCTCGGGCCGTCGTGGTCTCGGCGTGGTGCTGGCGGGCAACCGCGTGCTGGTCACCGGCCAGATGGCGGCGGATGCCACTTACATTGAGCTGGAGCTGCCGGAGACCGGCCAGAAGATTCCCGCGAAGGTCGTGGCGGTCGATTACGAGGCAAATCTTGCGCTGCTGGAGTCGCCGGCCTCTGACAAGCAGAAGGCGTTTTTTGCCGGCCTGAAGCCGATGGCCGTGGATGTCAGCGCACGCATTGAAGACAAGGTGGATATTTTGCAGACAGGACGCGTGGGCGAGCTCATCAAAAGCGAGCTGAAAATCAGCAAGGTGCTCATCCGTCGCTACACTGTCGAAGGCTCCGGATTCCTCGTCTATGAAGCCAACAACATCGTGCGCAGCGAGGCCAACAGCTTCACGCTGCCGGTGGTCAAGAACGGCAAGCTCGTCGGTCTGCTGCTGAGCTACGACTCGAAAAACCAGGTCACCACCATTCTGCCCGCGCCGATCATCGAGCACTTCCTCAAAGACGTGGCCGACGGCAGCTACGAGGGCTTTCCTGGTCTCGGCATGGAGCTTCAGTACACGCAGGACGAGCAGTTCCGCGAGTATCTCGGACTCAAGCCCGACGCGCCCGGCGTTCTCATCACCAACGTCATGAAAGGCGGCTCCGCCGAAAAGGCCGGCATGAAGAAAGACGACATCCTGGTCTCCATCAACGGTTTCACCGTTGACTCACGCGGTGATTACAAGGACCCGCAGTTCGGGGCGCTCAGTTCCAGCCATCTCGTGCGCGGGCGCGCCTATGTCGGTGACAAGGTCGAGATCAAGGTCATTCGCGAAGGCAAGGAGGTCACGCTCAAGGGCGAACTCACCCGTCGCAAACCCGATGACTATCTGGTGCTGCCCTACCTCTTCGACAAAGGCCCGCGCTACGTGCTGGTGGGCGGTCTGCTGTTCCAGGAGCTCTCACGCCCGTATCTCGACGCCTTTGGCGAAGAGCAGCGCGGAGGCGCCATCCTGCGTCTTGCCCGCATCGCGGCGCATCCCGACAAGTATGAGGAGGAAGGTCGCAAAAAGCTCGTCTTTCTCAGCCTCGTGCTGCCAACACCGAGCGCGCAGGGCTATGACAAGCTCGGCGGCCAGGTGATTTCCAAGGTGAACGGCAAGGCCATCAGCGACCTCAATGATCTGGCCGAAGCCTTCAAGAGCGCCAAGGACACCTGGCACGTCATCGAACTCGACGAGTTTCCTCACATTCTCTACCTCGACACCTTCAATGCCGAACGCGACAACATGCGCCTGCTCGGCGGTGCGTATCGCATCGGAAGTCTGAAGCGGCTGGAGTAGCGCACCCGGTCACTTCACCGCGCCGACCAGCGTTTGCAGGCGCGACACCTGCGCCTTCAACAGCGTGATCTCGGCCTCCATCCGGGCCTTCCAATCGGCGTCGGAGGAGTCTTCGGCCGCTGGGGCCGCAGTGGCAGGCGTGATGATCGTTGCCGCCGCCGTTCCAGCCACCTCGCCACAGAAGAGATGCAGGTACTGCGCCACGCGCTGGCCCGGACCGGCGGGGATGCATTGGATGAGCGGGCCTTCGTTGTAGCCGATCAGCTCGGCCAGGGCGTTTTCCACGCTCTCCATGTCCGGGAACTCAAACAGGCGCTCGGTGCGCTGCCGCAGCTCGCCGGCCGTCTGCGACCCACGCAGCAGCAGCATGCACAGCAGCGCCATGTGCGGTCGCTCCAGACCGGGCAGCCTGCCCTTCAGATGGTGCCGGTATTTCAGGGTGCGGCCGCCCACGATGGACACTTCAAAGACGTAGCCGTGTGACTTCATCGACTCCAGCGCCCGCAGCACGGTGCGCTCGTCATAGCGGACGATGGGATCGCGGTTCGTCGTCTGATTGCAGGCGGTCACCAGCGCATTCAGGGTCATCGGGTAGTAGTCCGGCAGGGTGATCTCTTTTTCGATGAGGCAGCCCAAAACCCGCGCCTCCTCCGAGGTAAGGGGAAACACGAGGGCGGAAGTAGTGGATTCTGCGGACATACGGAGGAGCCGGGGAGGCGTACCCATCATTGACGGCTGTGAGCGACGTTCAACTCCGTCTGCAGCCGGAATGGGCCGGGGGAGGGGTTTTTGTCCGAATGGAGCCCAAACACCCCCGTCCAAATCAATACCATGAAAACGAAACCTCTCCGCATTCTCGGCGCTGTCGCCGTCGCTTGTGCGCTGTCGTCATGCGACATCTATGACTACTCTCCGGGCTACGCTTATGGCCGTCCGGCCTCCTCCATCTACTATGGGAGCAGCTATCCGTTTTACCCCTACAGGTCGTATGGCCTGACCTCGAACTATTACTCCCGCCCCATTGTTCGGAGCTATCCACACCATCATCGCCACTCCTCGGTGGGCGTGAGCAGTTGGAACCGTTGGAGCAACCATGGCAAATCCTGGTCGCGTCCTTCGAGTTCGTGGCAGAATCGCAGCCGCTCCTCGCCGTTCACCCTGAACAACCGCAGCTCCGCGTCATTTCGCTCCCCAGGCGTCAATCTTGGTTCATCCACGCGTGCGTCTGTTGGGAGAAGCCAGCATCGTCACCATCGTGACCGGCGATGACACAGGCTCTGCCTGAGAACCGGCACACACACGCAGCGCTCAAGGCTTCTTCTTGGGCGCTGCTTTTTTGTTCTTCACGTAGTCCGGCCATTCGATCTTTTTTCCTTCGGCGCCGGTGAACTTCCAGGCCGGCCACATGGGGGACTCATTTTGCACCTCGACGTATTTGGCTTCGAGCAGCGTCTTTAACTCCGCCAGTTTGGCCGGTTCGGACGCGGCAAGATCATTCTTTTCGCCGATGTCCTTGCCGAGGTTGAAGAGCATGAAGTCCTTCAGACCGGCCTCCTTGAAATCACGCTCGGTTTCATCGGTGATGTCATTACCGCGTGCGGGCGGCGGGCGGTCCAGAGCGGCGAGAATCTTCCAGTCGCCGACGCGCATGGCGACTTTCGGCCCGCCGGTGGCGCGGTTGAAATGCCAGTAGAGCGGCGTTTTGCGCCCCACCTGGCCACCTTCGATCACGGGCAGCCAGCTCGCGCCATCAAGTGCGCGGTCGCTCGGCGCCTCAAGTCCGGCGACGGCGCACGCTGTCGGCAGGAAATCGACATGGCAGATCGGTTCGTCGCTCGTGGTGCCAGGCTTCGTCTTGCCCGGCCAGCGCAGGATGCCCGGCACGCGGATGCCGCCCTCCCACACGCTGCCCTTCTTGTCGCGCAGCGGTCCGGCGGAGCCGTACGGATGCTGTGCTGTGATCGCGGGACCGTTGTCGCTCGTGAAAAGCACCAGCGTGTTCTCACGCAGGCCGGATTCATCGAGCTTCTTCATCAGGCGGCCAAACGCATCGTCCATTTGCGTGATGTTGCCATGATGCGCGCTGTAGGCGGGATCTTCATGTGGATAGAGCGCGGTGTATTTCGCATCGGAGGCGATGGGCTCGTGCGGCTCGTGAAAACAGACGTAGGCGAAGAAAGGCTTCGTCTTGTCGCGGCTGTCCAGCCAGCCCAGCGCCTCATCGGCCACCAAATGCGCGGCGTAACCTTCAAGTTTGCCCGCCTCCTTGCCGTTGCGCACGAAGTTGTCGGGGTTGTGATGGTTGGGATACGCGTTGTTCTGCGTGGAGAACCAGTGGTCGAACCCGTGATCGTTCGGCTGCGGCTGCGTCGGCTGGTTGAACTCGCCGTTCATGTGCCACTTGCCTGCGTGGCAGGTCGCGTAGCCGGCCTGCTGCAGCAGTTTGGCGATGGTGATCTCGCTGCGGCGCACATGCACCGGCGACTCTTCGGGAATCCAGTCGCGCACGCCCACCCGCGTCGGCGTGCGGCCCGTCATCAGCGCCGTGCGCGAAGGCGAGCAGTTCGGGTGCCCCGCGTAGCAAGCCGTGAAGCGCAGCCCTTCCGTCGCAAACTTGTCCAGATTCGGCGTCTGCACGTCCTTCGCCCCAAAACAGGCCAGATCGCCATAGCCAAGGTCATCGGCGAGCACGAGCAGGATGTTCGGCCGGTCCGCCATCGCCATCGAGGTGAGACCCAGCAGGAGAAAGGTGAGCAGCGTTTTCATGGCTGCCGTCAACGTTCTTACTTCGCGGCTTGTTCCAAGGAAAGCATCCGCCACTCGCCCTCGACCAGATCACCCAGCTCATACGGGCCAAACCGTTCGCGATGCAGCTTCTCCACATGCCAGCCCTGGCTGGCAAACATGCGCCGCACCTGATGGTAGCGGCCTTCGGTGATCGTGAGCCGTGCGGTCATCTCGGAAACGATCTCCAGCTTGGCCGGCAGGCAGGGCTTGGCCTCGCTGCGCAGCATGAGGTCGCCTTTGGCAAAGATTTCAATGAGTGCGGCATCGAGGTCGCGATCCACCTCCACGAGATAGGTCTTTTCGATGTCCGACTTCGGCGAGGTGAAGCGATGCACGAGGCTGCCGATGTCCGTGACCAGGAGCAGGCCGCTCGTGTCCTTGTCGAGCCGCCCCACGCTCGTCACCGCCGGATTGCGCTCCGGCCAGTGGGCGGGAAGCAGCTCATAAATGTTTGGTCCCTCCTCCTCACTGTGCGTGCAGGCATAGCCCACCGGTTTGTGCAGCATGGCCAGCAAACCTTCGGGCGCCTCCAGCGGCTGGTCATCGACGGTGATGAGCGCTGAATCGACCCGTTGATCCGAACGTTTCACCACCACGCCCCCGAGCTTTACCCGCCCTTCTTTGACGAACGCCATCGCTTCCCGACGCGAACAATAACCGAGGGAGGAGAGCAGTTGGTCGAGGCGGCGCATGAGGATTGGAAAAGAGAAACGGATGCTGCATGCTCTGCGCGTCATGTCATCCACGATTTGCATCATCGGCGGCTGCAACGGAGCCGGGAAGTCCACGCTGGCGCGTGAACTGCTGCCACGTCTGGGCATCGGGCGGTTCTTGAACGCGGATTTGATCGCGAAGGGCCTCTCGCCGGTAAACCCGGCGCTGGCGGCCTTTGCGGCGGGCCGCCGACTTTTGGAGGAGGCGAGCGGCTTGATCGAAGCCGGAAGCAGTTTCGCCCTCGAATCGACCCTGAGCGGCAAGACCTATGTGAAACTGCTGCGCGAGGCGAAGGAGCGTGGCTATCGCCTCGTGCTGCACTACATCGTGATCGGCTCGGCAACGCAGGCGGTGGAGCGTGTGCGGCTGCGCGTGCTCACCGGCGGCCACAACGTGCCCGAGGATGACATCCGCCGACGTTTCGAGCGCAGCGTGCGGCATTTCCTGGAGGATTATCTGCCGCTTGCCGATGAATGGGGCTTGTGGGACAATGCCCATGTGCCTGCGCGGCAGATCGCAGACAACAGTTCGCATACCCTCCACCAAGTTCGCGACATGATCACCAGCACCAACCTCCAGGAGTCACCACCAATGCCATCCACTGAGATGTCACAGATCGTGCTCGAAGCCAGCCGCGTGGCCACGGCGAAGATGCTCGACCTGTATGAGCGCATGGGCATCAAGGTGACGCCAGAGATGACGCTCGCGCCCGATTCGCCGCCGCCGGCCTTCAAGCCGTTCGAGTTTTGGTGAAGCCTCACCGCTTCAGCATCGCGCGATACGCATTGCGCGCGAGCATGAGATGGGTCTTCACATGTTGGAGCTGGTCTTCGGGGATTTGATCGCGGCGTTTGAGGTCGGCTTCGAGGCGGTCGATCCAGGCGAGGAAGTATTCAGCGTGCGGGCTGGCATCGGCGGGATGACCGGTGACATCGAGATAGACGGGATTCGTGTGCGCGCGGAAGCCGTAGTGGCTTGGCCAGCGATTGACGACGGGGCCGGCGGTGCGCAGCGCGAGCCAGCCGCTGTGCTCGATGGCGATCTCGGTGTCGAGGGTGGCGGTGAGTGTGTCGCCGGCGAGCGTGCCGGTGGCGACGACGGTGCCATCGAGGACGAGTTCGAGCTTTTCGAGCGGGAATTGCGATCTGGCACGGCCTTTGACGCGGAGTTTGCCGGGAGCGGCGAGTTTGATGGTGTCACCGATGGTTTGATCGCCAACAGTGAGTTCGATCATGGGGCCGTTGCTGATGAAGGAACGGCCGGCGCGGAGATTCGCGATCCATTTCTCATAAGTCAGCCCATCGGGCACATGCACATAGACGCGGCCCCAGCCGGGCGGTGAGGACGGCACGCGGTTGAGGAAGACATCCGTGCCGGCGGCGGCGGGAAGATGGAAGCCGCAGTTCAAGAGGCGATACCACAGCGGCAGCGTCGGCTCATAGACCCAGCCCATGACATCGAGCATGTCGATGGCTCCGCTGGCGACATCGACGGGCAGTCCCTTGCCCGCGTAGGCGGCGTTGTAGGAGTCGAGGAGATTGCTGGCAGGATGCGTGTAGCTGGCGGTGCCGCCTTGCAGGTGCGCGCGTTGCGCGATGTCGGCATTGGTGGGCACGTCCCATGGATTTGTCGTGGCTTTGAATCCGGTGAACACGGGCTCCACGAGCGAGCTCAGGTGAAACAGCGTCATGTGGCCCCAGATCGTGCTGCGAAACTCCTCGTTCCACCACAGCAGCGTGCGCGGCGAGGACAGCGGATCAAGGCGACCGCGAAAATACTCGCGATCAAACACCGCGTCGCCATCCGAGTTCGCAGCGACGAGATTGGCGACGTTGAGATCTTCGCCTTCGCACTGGTCGAGAATGCTGCGCGGCGAATTGTACCACGAGCCGTAGCCGTAGTTCGCGTGGATGTGATTCTCGCCGCTGAACCAGCCTTCTGCCGCCGCATGCGTCCAGCGATCCAACTCGAGTCGCGCGGTGTTCTCCGCGCCTTCCTTCACCTCAATGGAAAGCTGCATCATGCGATATTCCGGGCCGCGGAACGCGAGCACCTCGTATTTGCCCACAGGCAGGTGCAGCGTGGCGGAATCGCGGCAGTAAAAGTGACCGACACCGGCGGTGTGACGATACATCGCGCCGACGGGAAAATGAAATTTCCCGCCTTCCTGCCGCACTGACACGCGCGCGACGGCCGGTTTGTCGCTGCTCTTGTCCACGACGCGCACCTCCAAC
>DAORHS010000182.1:0-7899 GCA_035438165.1 Prosthecobacter sp. | reverse complement strand
CATGCCGGCACGCCCGTCTGCTGTTAAAGCGCTGCCGGCATTGAAACCAAACCAACCGAACCACAGGATGAAGACACCGAGCGCGGCCAGCGGGATGTTATGACCGGCGATGAGACGCGGCGTGCCGTCTTTCGCGAAGCGGCCATGTCTTGCCCCCACGACCAAGATGCCCGCCAGCGCACACGCGCCGCCGCAGCCGTGCACCACGGTCGATCCGGCGAAGTCCACGAAGCCCATCGCTTCGAGCCAGCCCTTGTCACCGCCCACGCCGAATCCGCCGCCGAAGCTGCCCCAGGCCCAGTGCCCGCCGAGCGGATACACGATGGCCGCCAGCAGTCCTGCATAGATGAGATAGCCCACAAACTTCGTGCGCTCGGCCATGGCTCCGGAAACAATCGTGCAGGCGGTGCCGGCGAAGACGGCCTGGAAGAACCAAAACGCCCACAGGGTGTCATCCCCCGCGTGATTGGAAAGCCAGAAGCCGCTTGTTCCGATCCATCCGCTGGCGCTGGCGCCGAACATCAGGCCAAAGCCCAGGAACATGAAGACGATCACGCTGATCGAGAAGTCGAGGAAGTTCTTCATGATGATGTTGATGCTGTTCTTCGCGCGTGAGAATCCGAGCTCGACCATGGCAAACCCGGCCTGCATAAGGAACACCAGCGCGCCGGTGACGATCATCCAGACGGTGTTCACATTGACCTGCACGGCTTCGATTTCGGCCTTTGCCGCGACATCGGTCGGAGGGACGGCCACGGGAGTGTCCGGAGCCGCCTCCTTTTTCACCACCTTGGCGACTTCCTCCAGCGTGCCCTGGCTGCGGTCGAGCTTTTGAATGATCGTGTCGAGCTTGGCCTCAATCTTTCCGTCCGTCTGACCGGCGACGGGCAGGGCGAGGGCAAGGCAGGCGAGCAGAAGGGCGCGGAGATGTTTCATGGATGAACGGTGCATGATTAACTTTTCAAATGTTCCATCGCGGCCTCGAGCTCGACGAGAAGCTGGCGGCGCTTGGAGAGGTTCGGCACGTGCTCGATGACGCTGACGGCCAGCTTGCGCACGTCGGTGACGGTCAGACGGTAGGGGTCGCTGACTTGGGCCTCCTCGATCGTGCGTTCGATGAGGTTCGAGGCCTGGGCGCGGCCCATGACCTTCCCCAGCACGCCTTCCACGCATTTCCGCACCGCGCCCCACTGGTTCACCGTGGGCTCGGCCTTGTCCGTGATCTGTGAGAGCGCCCGCGGGCTGGTGACGACGAGTTCCTCGATGCCGTCCGGCTGCCGTGACACCGGCTGCGGTTCCGTGGAGGCGGCATGGAGCAGCGCGGCATGGTCGTTGAGCATCACCGAGGCGGCGCTGGCGGCCAGATCCGAGTCCGCACGCGAGGTGAGGAAGAACAGCATCACCGCCTCGTCCTTCAGCACGAGGAGCAGCACGCCGCCGTCGAACTCAAGGTAGATCTGGTGGATCCTCCGGCGCACCTGCCGGTAGCCGTCCAGCATCTGGCTGATGATCTCGCGCAGATTGTCCGCACGTGTGTCGGAGAACGGCATCTGGCGGTGGATGGTGTTTTGTCCTTTGAAAAGCATCACGCCTGCGACGCCGTCGAGGCGCTGGAGCGATGCGGCGGAGGTGATCACGGGGCTCAAACTCATGGATGAAGAGGAGATCAGCGCGCCAGGGATTCACGCACCTGCTTGATGGAGCGGCGGTTGGTGCTGACCACGCCATGCCAGTTGCCCGGCTGCTGTCCGGCGCTGATGGAGGTCTGTCCTTCCCGGTCTTCGACGATCGCCATCTCAAGGCAGCGCATGCCGAGCGTCTCCGCCAGCTTGTCCGCGAAGTAGCCCACGTATTTGACCTCGCCGGCAAAACGCTGGGAGGATTCCGCATCACCGCCCGAAACGGACTCTCGTCCCTGGGCGAACTCCATTTTGATGAGACCAGGATCAGGTTCCATGCGGACGATGTTGCTGGTTTGTGTCCCCGTCACCGTGCGGGCTGTAGAAATCGGAATGATGCGAGTGGGTTCCATCCGGCATGATGACAAAGCACCACGCGTGCCAGAATCCGCTCCGCCTCGTGACGGTTTGGTGTTTCTATCCCGGTGACGTTCAGGGCAGCGGTTTCGCCGCAGGCGTCACCATCGCGGAAGTCTTCTTCGGCGTTCCGTCTTCGGCCACCTTGGGTTCGGGGGCGCGTCCGTCGATCACCGGCGTCACGCGTGCGCCATCTGCCGGAAACGGAATCGGGGTGAGGCAGAGCACATCACCCTCCTTGAGTCCCTTGGGCGTCCCGGCGCTGACGACGAGATGCTTTTCCGTGCCGACGATGGGTTCCACAAACAGGCGCTTGAGCGTGTTTTGCTTGGTGATGAGAATGATCTCGTTGCCGGCGCGTGCCACGGAGCGTGGAATGACGAACACATCTTCCAGTGCATCCCCTTCGATCTCTGCCTCGATGAACTGGCCGATCTTCAGCGGCGGCGCCCCGTCGGCACGTTTGGAAAACGGGTCGTCGATCTGCGCCACGGCGGTGGTCTGGCGTGTGCTCTCATCCAGAGCGCTCTCCACACGCACGAGTCGTCCCTCCCACGTCACCTTCTTGCCTGCGGAGGTGGTGTGCAGGGTCACTTTCGCAGGCGGGGCGGTCACGGTTCCATCGCGGTAACGCTCCGGCAGACTCACAAACCGGCTTTCACGTTCGGGCAGCGGCAGGCGCACCTCGACAAAGTCGGTGGCAAAAATGCGGCCCAACGTGGTGCCCGGAGTCACATACTGGCCCACATCGACCGCCTGCTCCAACACCTGCCCGGCGTAGGGCGCGCGGATGATCGTGCGCTGCGCATCGCGCTCAGCTTTGACCACGCGCGCCTCGGCTGCCGCCAGATCCGCCTTTGCCCGCGCCACCTGGGGGGAGCGTGAAACAAGTTCTCCTGGAGCGCCCTGCCTCCCCAGCGCCTTCCAGTTTTCCAGCGCCTGCTCGGATTTCGCCTGCTCCTCCACCAGCGTGACCTTGGCGAGCGCCACCGCAGCTTTCGCAACCACAACGGCGGTTTCATAGTCCACGGGGTCGAGCTTGACCAGCACCTCGTCCTTTTCGAAAAAGCCGCCGGGGCGGAACGAGGGGCTCACCTCCACGATCATCCCCGCCACTTCGGGCAGCAGCGTGCTGCGCGTGCGCGGCTGCACCGCCCCCTGGGAGGCCACCCGCACGGGATAGGTCTGCTTCTTCAAGGTCATGCCCTCGACCGTGACGAGCACCGGCCGTGTCTCCATCGCCTTCAGCTCCGGCTTGTTCGCGATCAGCCACCAGCCATACCAGCCGCAGGCGGCCAGGATGACGACGGGGAGCGAAAGGCGGAGGATTCT
This sequence comes from Prosthecobacter sp., assembly GCA_035438165.1. Classification (GTDB taxonomy): domain Bacteria; phylum Verrucomicrobiota; class Verrucomicrobiia; order Verrucomicrobiales; family Verrucomicrobiaceae; genus Prosthecobacter. The sequence goes on along the minus strand of DAORHS010000182.1, from coordinate 4,531 downwards.
GGACATAACCACAGGTAGAACGCTTGATCTGGCGCAAGGATGCACCGCAGGCGTGAATTATCCGCCCAGAAGGGGGCTCAGAGCTTCGCCAGACTGTCATCCAGCGCGGCGATCACCGCCCCGATGGTCTCCTCAGTCTCGTCGCCCATGTTCGAGATGCGGAAGGTTTTGCCCTTTAGCTTCCCGTAGCCGCCGTCGATGATAAGAGAGTGGTTCTTCTTCAGCAGCGCGATCATGGCGGCCACGTCGATGCCCTTGTTGTTTGCCACGCAGGTCAGCGACTTGGAGCGATAACCCTCCGGCGCGAAGAATTCGAAGCCGTGGCGGATTACCCAGTCGTGCACCATGCCGTTGAGCTTCGCATGACGCGCATAGCGGTTGTCCACGCCTTCGGCGAAGATCTTGTTGAGCTGATGACGCAGGCCGTAGATCAGCGAAATGCACGGTGTGCTCGGCGTCATGCTCTTCTCGCCGTTCGCCTTGAATTCGAGGAAGTCGAAATAGTAGCCGCGGTCGGCGATCGTGGCCGCTCGCGCAAACGCCGCGTCTGACGCGGTGAACAGCGCCAGCCCCGGCGGCAGCGCGAAGGCCTTCTGGCTGCCCGTCAGCAGCACGTCGAGGCCGAGTTCGTCGAAATTCACCGGCACCGTCGTGAAACCGGACACCGAATCCGTGATGAACATCACATCAGGATACTTCTTCTTCAGCGCCGCGATCTCCGCGATGGGGCTGAGCACGCCGGTGGAGGTTTCGTTGTGGATGAAGGTCACCGCGTCGAATTCGCCGGTGGCGAGACGCTTGTCGATCTCATCGGCCATCACCGGCTGGCCCCACTCCACGGTGTAGGCTTCCGCCTGCTTGCCGCAGCGCTTCGAAACGTCATGCCACTTGTCCGCAAACGCGCCGTTGCAGCAATTGAGAACCTTTTTGGCCACCAGGTTGCGGATGCAGCCCTCCATGATGCCAAAGGCCGAAGACGTGCTCAGAAACACCAGGCCTGTCGTGCCGAACACCGTCTGCAGCATCGGCTGGATTTCGGCATACAGATCCTGGAATCCCTTGCCGCGATGCCCGATCATCGGCTGCGCCATCGCAGCGAAGGTGTCAGGGCTGACTTCAATGGGACCGGGGATGTAAAGTTTGACGTGGGTGCTCATGCTTTGGGGGTGGGGGGACGCCGAGTTTAGAAGGCATGTCCGCCCGTGCAAGCCCGAGAAACCACCGTTTCCACCCCAAGATCACCCCACTCGTCGCATGTCTTGACCCGCGTGGCGAAATTTTATAAAACGGCCTCTTCTCCGTTCATATGCGCCTATTGATTGCCGCTACTTTTGCGTTCTCCTGCTGCCTCTGGGTGCATGGAGGAATTCTCAGCATGGATTCGCAGTCTATCGACTTCACCACAATCTCCAAGGACGAGTCCCGGATCACCTTCGAGCCCGCCGACAAGCTGAGTTTCACCAAAGGAGGCTTGGGCTGGGACGGTGATGCCAAATCGGAACACGACGGTTCTTTCACCACAGCTCCAATTGCGACAGGAACGGCCTGGCGGCCCACCTCGGCAGTCACCTTGGTCGGAACGGTTTGTCCTGCATCACAGGTGTTCCGGTCAGGCGTCTGGCGTGGTCAGCTTTACGTCCGCTACAGCCCGGACAAGAAGCACTGGTCATCCTGGCAGGTTTTGCAAAATACCGTCGAGCCAAAGCCAGGTGACAAAGGCACCGAGTTTTCAGGCAGACTGCACGTCCCCCAAATCGAACGAAACAGGTATGACGAGCTGATTCAGCAGTATCACAAATTGGATGTGCCTTGGGGAGGTGACGAAGAGGCGGCGGTGAAATGGATTTTGCAGAAACAGCCTGATTTCTTCGCCAAAAACCTGCCTTTCATCGGTTACATCCAGTTTCGCTTTGAAGGGCCATTCAGGGGCGGACAGCGCATCACCTCCTTCGACTACCGCATCACCTGGGCCATCGGAGGAACGCAAGTGCCTCCCAAAGATCCCAATGCAGAAAAGAAGAGTGAAGGTCCTTGGCGCTTCGATGCCACGAAGGAGAAGTAAAGCTCACGCCCACCCCAGCCAGCCCTTGAGCGTCTTCATATCCCGCAGATGCGCCTCGCGGAAGCCCTTCAGCACCGCCGCGTCCTTCGGATCGCCTCCGAGGTACTCGACATGCAGCGAGATCGGGCCGCTGTAGCCGGTCTTCATGAGCATCTTGCCATACGCCGGGTCCACCTGACCTTCGCCGAGCGGGACGGTGACGAGCTTGCGACCCTCCCATTTGAAGTCCTTGAAGTAGGCCGCGCCGATGTGGTCTTTGACGAGGTTAAACTCCAGCGGCCAGGATTTTCCGCCCTCGCAGGTGGCGTGCAGGATGTCGAATGCGAAGCTGAACTCAGCCGCCGGATACTCCCGCATGATCGAGAAGATGTCCCACACCGCCGCGCCGAAGTAATCCTGCCCGCTGTGGTTTTGAAACATCGGCTGAATGCCGATTTCTTTGCACAGGGCCACGAGGTCTTTGATCTTTGGCCGAATGGCCTGGAGTTGCTCCCAGATCGGCTGCTTGAGGTCATACTTGAAGTAGTTCATGCGGAAGCGCTTCACGCCCAGCTTCGCCGCCGTGCGCAGGATTTCCTCTGTCCGCTGCTCCGCGCTCACCTCGTTGATGCCGGAGGTCATGATCATCATTTCGAGGTTCTGCTTTTTGAGCGCCTCGACGAACTTCGGCAACTCATCCACGACCTGCTCCGGCTTGATGTGGCCTGCGCTGGGACGGATCGGTGCCTCGATGCCATCCACGCCCATCTCAGCGCCCAGACCCGCGATGTCGTCATAGCCCAGGCCGATGAGGTGTTTCGTGAAAAAGCAGATCTTGTTTTTCACTTTCGGCGTTTCCGCCATCAACGGAGCCGTAAAAGCCAAAGCAGAGACATTGCCAAGAAAAGCGCGACGTGTGTTCATGAGGCCAGCATCAACGTTCCTTATTCGACATTCTTCAATCGTCATTCGACATTCCGCCCATGCATTCCCTCTCCGGCCAGAACATCGTCATCATGGGCGGCACCACCGGCCTCGGCCTTTCCGCCGCGAAAAAACTCGTCGCCGCCGGAGCGAACGTCGCCGTCACCAGCCGCACGCAGGCGAATGTGGATGCCGCCCTGGCTGAACTCGGCCCGCAGGCCCGAGGCTTCGCCGCCGATGCCGCCACGCCGGAGGCCGCCGAGCGTGCCGTGGCGATGTTTGACCGCCTCGACGCCCTCTACCACGTCGCGGGCGGCAGCGGACGCTCCCAAGGCGACGGCCCGCTGCACGAAATGACCGATGAGGGCCTGCGCTACACGCTCGACCTCAATTTGAACTCCGTCATTCTCTCAAACCGCGCCGCCGTCCGTCAGTTCCTCAAGCAAGGCACTGGCGGCGTCATCCTCAACATGGCCAGCGTGCTAGGTTATTCGCCCTCGCCGAAATTCTTCGCCTCCCACGCCTACGCCGCCGCCAAAGCGGGCATCATTGGCTTCAGCAAATCCATCGCCGCCTACTACGCGCCGCAAAACATCCGCGTCAACGTCATCGCTCCCGCGCTCGTTGAGACGCCCATGTCGAAACGTGCCGCAACCAACGACGACATCATGACCTTCATCAAAACCAAGCAACCCCTCGACGGCGGCCGCATCGGCCATCCCGAAGACTGCGATGCCGCCGCCCTACTGCTCCTGTCCCCCGATTCCAAATTCATCACCGGCCAGGTCCTCGCCGTCGATGGCGGCTGGACCGTCACCGAAGGCCAATCTCATGAATTCTAACCGCTGATAAGACGCTAATCTGACGCTGATAAAATTCATTATTAGCGTCATGTCAGTGTCTCATTAGCGGTTTAAAACCTGCCCCAACTTGAAACCTGAAACTTTAAGCCTATCGATCGGCATCGATCTCGGCGGCACGAACATCAAAGCCGCGCTGGTGGACACGCAGTCCGCCAAAACACTTGCCACGCTCTCGAAACCCACGCGGGATGGCGAATTCGGGGGCGACACGCCGCGCTTCGCACTCACGGTGCGGGAGATCGTTCACGAGTTCGAAGCGCAGGCAGGCCGGAAGCTCGCCGTCGGCCTCTCCGCACCCGGTTTGGCCAATCCGGATGGAAGTTGCATCGACTGGATGCCCGGACGCATGCACGGCCTCGAAAAATTCGATTGGTCCGCCTTCCTCGAACGCGATTGCTGCGTGCTCAACGACGCCCACGCCGCCCTCCTCGGCGAAGTCTGGGCCGGAGCCGCCAAAAACACGCGAGACGCCTTCATGCTCACCCTCGGCACCGGTGTCGGCGGAGCGATCTGGAGCGGCGGAAGGCTTCTCCAAGGAAAAATCGGCCGCGCAGGCCATTTCGGGCATCTCAGCGTCGATTCGAATGCGGCCTGCGATGACTTCAACACGCCCGGCAGTCTCGAAGACGCCATCGGCAATCAAACCATCGCCCAACGCGGCGAAGGCCGCTACGCCACCACACTCGCGCTGCTCGACGCTTAT